>JAFAUR010000413.1 GCA_019243205.1 Acidobacteriaceae bacterium
GCCCCCAAAGGGTCAAAAACATAAAAAACAACGCATCGGCCAAGGTATGGGTTCCGGTCGCGGCAAATACTCCGGCCGCGGTGCGAAGGGCGCCAAATCCATCTCCGGTTACAGCAAGATGCGCGGTTTCGAAGGCGGCCAGATGCCGCTGCATCGCCGTCTGCCGAAGCGCGGTTTCACCAATATCTTTCACAAGGAATACGCGATCCTCAACGTCGGTGCGCTCGAGAAGCTCGACGGCGACACCTTCACTCCGGAGTCGCTGGTCGCCAGCGGTGTCGTCAAGAAGCTCCAGTCCGGCCTCAAAATCCTGGGTAACGGCGAACTTACCCGCAAGATCACGGTCACCGCACATCTCTTTTCTAAATCCGCGCTCGACAAAATTCAGAAGGCGGGCGGTACGGCGGAAACGCTGTCTAAACCTGTGCCTGCGGAAAATACGGAAACCAAGTAATCTGGAATGGCTGCTCCCCAGGAGTGAGGACCGAACGTGAATAAGTTTTTCGAAGCGCTCGCCAATGTGTTCCGCATCCCGGACCTGCGAAAGCGCGTTCTCTTTACACTCGGCCTGCTCGCCGTGTACCGGATTGGTGCGTACATCCCGACGCCGGGTATCGCTACTGCACGCTTTCAGGAGTTCTTCCAGCGCAACGCAAGCGGCGGGTTCTTAGGATATTTCGATCTCTTTAGCGGCGGCATGCTCCGCCGGATGACCATCTTCGCGCTCGGCATCACACCGTACATCACGGCGTCCATCATCCTGCAGTTGCTGACTGTGGTCGTGCCTACGCTCGACAAGCTGCAGAAAGAGGGCGAACTCGGCCGGCGCAAGATCACGCAATGGACGCGCTATCTCACGGTCGCACTCGCGATTATCCAGTCCATCGGTATCGCGCTGGCCCTACAGAACTCAGACGGCAACTTCGTCCTGCATCCGGGCTTTGGCTTTATCTTCCTGACCACGCTGACATTCACCACCGGTACCGCCTTCATCATGTGGCTCGGTGAGCAGGTCACCGATCGCGGTATCGGCAACGGTATGTCGCTCATCATCTTCGTCGGTATCATTGTCGGCCTGCCCCGCGCGATCGAAAACATCTACACGAACACATTCGTCACCCACCAGTGGAATGCCTTACAGATGGTGATCATCCTCATCATCATGGTCGCGGTCGTCGCGTTTATCGTGCTGGTCGAGCGTGGCGAACGCCGCATACCGGTCCAATATGCGAAGCGCGTCATCGGGCGTCGCATGATGGGCGGGCAATCGACGCACCTGCCGCTTAAAGTCAACGCGGGCGGGGTTATCCCGATCATCTTCGCCTCTTCGCTGCTGGCGCTTCCGCAGACGGCCATGCAGTTTGGTGTGGTCAAGAACAGTCCATGGCTTAGTGGCATGCTTGGTGCGCTCGGTGGCGCGGAACCGTTGTATTACCTGACATACGTCATCCTGATCATCTTCTTCTGCTTCTTCTATGTCTCGATCATCTTCAATCCGAGCGAAGCGGCAGATAACATGCGCAAATATGGCGGGTTCATACCGGGAATTCGCCCTGGCAAGAACACGGCCGATTATATGGACAACATCCTGTCCAAGATCACGGTCGTCGGCGGCCTGTATCTTTCCATCCTGTCGTTGATCCCGCAGATCATGATTCAGGGCATCAAGTTGCAGCGTCTGCCTGTGGTCGGCAACTTCGTCGACGCGCATTTCCCACGCTGGCTGCTCGATGGTCTCGGCGTGAACTTTTTCTTCGGCGGTACCTCGCTGCTGATCGTAGTCGGGGTCGCCATGGACACCGTCAACCAGATCGAAGCCCAGCTCATCATGCGGCACTACGAAGGATTCACTCCGCGTGCGGGCCGTATTCGCGGACGGCGCAACTAGGTCGGCAGCAGGAGCGAGTTGAGCGAAAGTAAATCAGCTGCTATTATACCGGCCATCATCCTGTTTGGATCACCCGGTTCCGGCAAAGGAACGCAAGCCAGGTTGCTGCGTGGATGCCTCGGCTCGCCGCACATCTCGACGGGCGACATGCTCCGGACGCACATCGCCGCCCATGACGCGATCGGGATGGAATCAGAGGGCTTGATCAAATCCGGCCGCTTGGTGCCGGACGAAGTGGTCAACGAGATCGTCCGTGAACGTCTGGCCGAGCCCGATGTCCAGTCCGGGATCATTTTGGATGGGTACCCGCGTACCCTGCAGCAAGCCAGATTCTTGCTTCAGGTTGCGGAGAGTCGCGGAATCACGTCGGCCGTGGTACACTTGGTGGTTGACTACGACAAGATCGTAGCTCGCCTCAGCGGTCGCCGTCAGTGTCCGGTTTGCGGAACCCTCTATAATCTGCTCACTAACCCTCCAAAGGTTGCAGGTATTTGTGATCGTGAAGGGGCAACGCTGATTACGCGTGAGGATGATCGGGAGTCCGTGATTCGGGAGCGTCTTCGGGAGTACGAGCTGCAAACGGCTCCTCTTCTTGAATTTTTTCGGAACGCGGGGGTGCCCACGTTCGAAATCGGGGGCGCGAATGCGACTCCGGAAGAAATCTCGGGTAAGATCTGCGAGTCGCTCCGAACTGTTGGAATGATGCGGGGGCGGGTAGTGAACGGGGCGTTGCCCCGCGCGTGAGTGTCAGGCAGTGATTGTGCGAAGAAGTGCGGTGGAACTCGACAAGCTGCGGCAAAGCGGAATGCTGGTTTACCAGATCCTCGAAAAGCTGAAGCCGATGGTGGCGGAAGGTGCAACCACCCAGGATCTCGAGATTGCCGCCGAAAAGATGATCGCGGATGCCGGAGCAAAGCCCGCGTTCAAAGGTTATTTTTCGCAGGCATCGGGAACGAAATACCCGTATGTTCTGTGTACATCGGTCAATGAGGAAGTGGTCCACGGCATGCCCTCGGGCCGACGCAAGCTGAAAATCGGCGATATCGTATCAATCGATACCGGGGTCCTGTTGAACGGCTACTATGGCGATTCCGCAACGACCGTGGCAGTGGGCGAAGTGAACGATTCGGTGAAGCGCCTCCTGAAGGTGACCGAAGAGAGCTTGGAGTTAGCGATTGACCGCGTTCGCGCGGGAAATCGTTTGTTCGACATCTGTGGAACCGTCGAGAAGCATGTGGTCTCGAACGGTTTCTCGATTGTCCGGGAGTTTGTGGGCCACGGGATCGGTACTTCTCTTCACGAGGAACCGCAAATTCCGAACTATGTGGACCGGCGCGGCGAGAATCCGCGTCTGAAACCGGGCATGGTCCTCGCGATCGAGCCCATGGTGAATGCCGGAAAGCCGGATACGAAAGTTCTGGCCGACAAATGGACCGCGGTGGCGAAGGATGGGTCGTACTCGGCGCACTTCGAGCATATGGTGGCGGTCACGGACAACGGGCCGTGGGTGCTCTCTCGCCCGTGAAAGCCGGAGCGGAACGGACGGCTGAAGGTTTAGTGGTTGAGTTGTTACCGAGTTCGCTCGTGCGGGTTCGAATGGAAGGCGAGCATCAGTTGATTGCTCATTTCCCGAGTTCGCAGCGGGCGAATTTTATGCGTTTGCGGGTGGGCGACAGAGTGCGCATCGCGCTCTCCTCTCAGGACCGGACGCGCGGACGAGTGGTTGAGTTATTGACGAAAGGCTGAAAATTCCGAAGCGGCAAGCGCCGCCGGATACGGTTGGAGTAGCTATGAAAGTGCGGGCATCCGTTAAGAAATTGTGTGACAAGTGCAAGGTGATCCATCGCCACGGCGTGGTGCGCGTCATCTGCACCAATCCAAAGCATAAGCAGCGGCAGGGTTAAATCATGGCGCGTATTGCAGGTGTTGATCTACCGAATCGGAAACGGGCAGCTATCGGGCTGACTTATATCTATGGCATTGGGCGGACTCGCGCTCTCTCGCTTCTTCACCGGGCGCAGGTCGATCCAGACAAGAAGGTTTCCGATCTGTCCGAAGAAGAAGTGAATCATCTTCGCAACGTGATCGAGGGTGAAGGCGCCATCGAAGGAGACCTCCGCAAGGAAGTTTCCATGAACATCAAGCGCCTGATGGAAATGGGCTCGTACCGCGGTCTTCGTCACCGTCGCGGATTGCCTGTTCGCGGTCAGCGTACGCACACCAACGC
>JAFAUR010000610.1 GCA_019243205.1 Acidobacteriaceae bacterium
CTGACACCTGAATGCCTCGTCGCGTCTGTAAGCTCAAGGCCAAAGTGGCACAACTCCAGCGCGTGCGGTATCAGCCGTAAGCGCTGGGCGGTTTTGCCAGCAAGGCCAACAAGCTGCGACGAAGCGGCCAGAGTCAAAGGGGGATCCGTTTCTGTGGTTTCCTCCTTCGACCCCGGCCTCCAGCCTTGCCGCCAACGGGCGGCTGTCTCATAGACCGAAGAGCGCGAGCACAACAGCCAATCGGCAATTTCGGTTGGGGAACGCTGCTGAGCAAGTAAGAGCAGAATATGTAAGCGCAAAAGCGGACACAGCAGGCGCCAGCGTCGCATCTGCTCTCGCAGACGGGCTTGCTCGGCGACATTCAAGTTGATTACGATTTGAGAAGGCACGGCGGTCTCTCCCGCAACACACGGTGAGTTGACACTTTCCGGTGTAGCAGATCGAGACTGCCGTTGCCACTTGCGATTTCAAAGTGTCCGGCCTATAACTTGGTTTGATTTAGAAAAATGCCAGGGCGCGGGTCATTTCCTGTCTTTGTGCTTGAGATACGCCGTTGTAGGTAATGTGACTGGCGGCTCATAACCGAATATTATTCTCTGAAGCCGACTTCCCACTCCGTATCTGCCCTACGCTTTCCGGGTTGCCGCCAATGCTCGGCTCGAGGACATGTAGAAGGCACACTGCGCCTCTGTGTGGATGCGCTTCCCGGGATGACGAAGTGACCACGCGTTGAGCCATCTCGACAATTGCTTTACAGCGTTACCGTTTTCCTCCGCCTCTCCCTCCCGCTCGGCCTCGAGCCAGTCCGCCCATCGACTTCCGATGCAAGTAGAAACGACATACAATAGTTAGCTACACTTCCATGCAGGTCAACCATTACGAGATCGCACCGGACATCCTGGTCGTTACGATCACGGGCCCGGTCATGAGAGGACCCGAAAGCGAACAGATTCCCACGTTGGTGAGCGATTTGCTGCGTCAAGACAAGCGCACCATCATTTTCGATCTGGCGGGTGTCACGAAAATCGACAGCACCGGAATCGGCCGCTTCATTTCCAGTTACCACCAGATCGCGGCAGCGGGCGGTGACATGCGGATCGCGGGAGCACGTGTCGTTGTGTTCCAGGCTTTTCACGCCTGCCGACTCGATACGGTGTTCCACTTCTATTCCAGTGTGGAAGAAGCTTGCCAGGCCGGACCACTTTCATGTCGAACACAAGCCGCATCCTAGTCGTGGATGATGATCCCGATATTCATCACCTGCTGGCAGCAGCGCTGAAAGAGGAGAGTTATCTGATTGAGGACAGTGAGGACGGCCTCGCGGCGCTTTCTCTCCTCAAACTCCGACCTTTTGATCTGGTCATTACAGATATAAGAATGCCGGGACTTGATGGCCTCGAACTGTTGCGCAGAATTCACGAGATCCAGCCGGGTACCAAGGTTCTGGTCATGACCGCGGAGAGCACGCCGGCCACCGTCATCCAGTCCCTGCGCGAGCAGGCATCGGGTTACCTGAGCAAACCTTTTTCTCTGGACGCCGTAGCGCAAACGGTCGCTCTCGCGCTGCGTGCTCCCGCCCCCCGAGGCGATATTGAAATCTTATCGGCAGTCCCACACTGGATTGCACTGCAACTCCGCTGTCAGCTGGAAATTGCCGATCGGCTCGTGCCGTTCTTGCGCGAGTTGGCCACCGAGCTTTCGGCGGAGGAACGCGAAGACGTCGGTACTGCGTTTCGCGAACTTCTTCTGAATGCGATTGAACACGGCGGCGGCAGTGACCCGAGCAAGACAGTACGAGTTGACTATGTGCGAACCGCCCAGTCGATCATCTATAAAATCTGGGACCCAGGACAAGGCTTCTCCTTTCAGGATCTATCTCACGCGGCGGTTTCCAATCAGCCCGAGTCCCCTTATCAGCACTGCGAGGTACGAAGCAAACTGGGACTCCGTCCGGGTGGGTTCGGCATTCTGCTGACCCGGCACCTAGCGGACGAGCTGATTTATAACGAGAAGGGGAACGAAGTTTTGTTAATCAAGCATGTCCCGCGCCCTGTTGGCCCGGAGTCTCACTGAGGTCTCTCGACGCCATTTCCAGCCCGTCCAGGTACTTTGACAACTCGGTCGCATGCTCTCGAATATGGTTCGCATCTCGGCGTTCCGCCGCCCACTCGAGGCGTTGGCCAAGCGCACTCATTTCGGGGAATCCATAGCCTGCACCCGAGCCGCGCAGTTTGTGGCCCACGGTGCTGATCTGTTCGAAGTCGCCCTGCTCCAGCGCCGTTAAGATGGTCCGGATGTCTCGGCGCCTTCCCTCCAAATAGGCAGGAACGAGTGCCCGTAACCGCTCGTCGATTGACATCGTAATTCTTTCCGATGCCTTTGCTCGATGGCTCTGCGCGTGCGTGGCCTCGCT
>JAFAUR010000616.1 GCA_019243205.1 Acidobacteriaceae bacterium
CTTCCTCGGCTTTGGGCCAATCCGAAGCGGCAGCATACAGTTCCCCTAGCGCGAGACGCACCCCGCGTATGTCAGGCTGTATGCGGAGAGCTTCCCGATATTCTTTCTCCGCGTCCGGCACTCGACGCAGGACCGCCAGATTTTCTCCAAGAGCTTGGTGCGCCCGAGCAGAATTCGGCGAACTCGCAAGCAGAGTATCGAAACTCTGCTTCGACAGGAGTCCGCTGGCCCGGCCGAGGTAGTACAAAAGATCCGGATCGTTCGGATGCTTCGCGAGTGCCGCTTCGAAGTTGGTAATCGCCTCGGGCAGTTTTCCGAGCTTGAGATCCGCAATCCCAATCAGGTCAGGGATGCCGGTGCGCTCCAGGTGTCGCAGAGCAGCCGCTGCGTTGCCTTCGACTAGCATCGCGTAACCCAACATCTGGTGCGCGCCGATGAGATTCGGATCCATCTCGAGCGAATGCTCGAGCGGAGGAATCGCCGCGGCGTAGTCTCGATTCTGGAGATACGCAGCCCCCAAATTTACAAAGGCCGCGGGAAGGTCGGGGGCCAGTTCGGTGACTTTCTTGAACTCAACGATCGCATCCGGTAAACGTCCGGCTTTCTGCGCGTCCATCCCGGCGCGAATGTGCTCGACGGCTTCGGGCGGCACCGCGAGCTTCTGAGTTTGAAGAGCCAAACCGGCCGCCAGCAAGAGCAGAATCATCAATGCCGCTCCGGTTCCCGCACTTCCAGAAACTGATCGGCGGAAATGTCTTCCAGTTTCTGATGGAACCCCGAAGGCCAGTCGATCTCGAGGTTCACTGTTTTCGCTGAGCCCAGCCCGAAGTGCACCCGCTTATCGCTTGCTGAAAGATAGCTGCCTGAAGTGGTCACGTATTGCGTTTGGCCGTTCGCCCGGACAACCGCCCCAAGTCCGTCGCGATTACTGCGCGAGCCTCGGAGCGAGAGCGTCAGCCAGTGACAAGAATGCGAGCGATTACGAAATACCAGCGGCCGTCCCCCGAGGGTGGTCATCACCACGTCTTGCGACCCGTCGTTATCAAGATCTCCGAACGCGGCGCCGCGCCCGGCCAGGCGGTCGGAAGTCCCCGGATCGGCACGCTCGAAATGGCCGTTGCGGTTCATCAACAGCAGCGGCGGCTCCAGGTAGTGCAAAGAGGGATCGATTTTTTCGACGTTATCCATCACATGGCTTTGAGCGACAAATAAATCCTTCCACCCGTCATTGTCGAAGTCTTCAAAGTGCACGCCCCAACCGGAACTTGCGCCGGTAAGGGATGCAAGCGCGGCTTCCCGGCTTCGATACGAGAACTGCCCATCGCCATCGTTGTGATACAGCGCATAGACCTGGCGCGCAAGGTTGGTGACGATGATATCGGGGCGTCCATCGTTGTCATAATCACGGAAATCAACGCCCATCCCTGCATATGGGTTGCCATCGTCCGACAGGGAAACGCCCGCCTCGAGCGCTCTTTCAGTAAACGTACCGTTCCCGTTGTTGTGAAACAGGAATTGCGCCATGCCGTCATTGGCGACGAAGATATCCGCGCGGCCGTCCCTGTCGTAATCATTGAACGCGACACCCAGCGAACGGCCTTTGTGCGCTGCGATTCCCGATTTCATGCTGACATCTTCAAACGTGCCGTCGCCGCGATTGTGAAAAAGCAGGTTTGTGGTGGGCGGAAATTCGCCAGGCAAACAATAAATCCTCCAGGTCCCGCCACATGCTTTGCTGTGGGCTGTGTCCCATTCCATGTAGCGGGTTACGAAGAGATCGAGCCATCCGTCGTTGTCGTAATCAAAGAAGCCTGCCGATGCCGACCAGCCTCCGCCCGCCACTCCTGCCTTTGCCGTCACGTCGGTGAAGGTCCCGTTGCCGTTATTGTGATAGAGAATGTTGTGCCCGTAACTGGTGACGTACAGATCCGGATAGCCGTCGTTGTCGTAATCTGCAACGGCCGCGCCCATACCGTAGTTCGCTTCTCCAGCATGGGAAAGACCAGCTTTCGCGGTGACATCCGTGAACGATCCGTCCCGGTTCTGCCTGTACAGCCGGTTCCAATACGGAGGCTTCGCACGGTCGAAACGCTCCGGCGTCGTCATGGGGTCGCTGAGATGACCGCCGTTTACGAAGAAGATGTCCAGCAGCCCATCGTTGTTGTAATCGAGCAGCGCGACGCCGCCACCCATCGTTTCGATTAGATATTTCTGGGATGTCGGAGAGTTGATGCCGCGAAATTCCAGTCCCGGCGGAATCCTGGCATCGAATAGAACGACAGCGGCGGCCAGGCCGGCGAAGCCTGCAAAGACTGCGAAACCCAACTGTCCAGATTACTTCACGCGCGCCGCTGATATCGGCGGCACGCTGAACTGGAATCGAACCGGCCGCAAGTTTTATTGGACGGAATAGGTGGCGCCCATGGTAAGCGTGAATGAATTTGTCTTAAAGCCCGGAGGTGGACTGTTCAAGTAGTTGTCTACTCCACCTATCGTGAATCCGAAGTGCTTGTATACCGGGAATGTCAGGCCAGCGCTGGCGATCGCCGAATAGAATTTTGTGTTGTTCCACGTCGGAATGTAATCTCCGGATTCGGTGAACAGGATACCGCGCTTGAACTTGTAAGTGTAGCGTTCGCCGAACGTCGTGCCAATTAACGATTGATTATGGCTCGAGAGGGTATAGGTCTGATGAATATAATCCACGCTCGCTTTGACGTCAAACTCCTGTCTGGCGCTCTTGATTACAACAAAGCCTAAACCGCCACCGTAGTCCTGCTGAATGTCCAAGCCCAGAGAATAGTTGTGGTCAAGGAGGATCTGGCCGAAGAGGAACAAACGAGGCTTGAGATACCAGTCCTGCTCAAGACCGAAATGCGTAATAGAGGTTTTGGTTGTCGCTGTTCCCGGCTGACTGATCTCGCCGTAAGCTTCAGTCAAGGAAAGGAGCGTGCGGCTTTTATCATCGATCCAGGTCTCGCCCGGTATCGCTCGCGTGAGGTTCACCGCGGCGGTATAGGCTTGGCTTTTTTGTGTGGAACTGGTATACGCGATGCCCAGGGTAGCCCCGCCCGTCCACCCCGCAAACAAACTATGTCGTTCGAATGCGCGATTGAATACGGGTTGCTCGACTATGTTTGAGACATTTGGAACAGGAACGGGTTGCGGCTGAGCCGCGCCCTGCGCAGGCGTTACGTGGACCTGCTGATCTGCCACTGAGACGGTCCCCTGTGGCACTGTATTCGCATCCTGACGGTGGCTCAGCTTTGTACCTTTGGCAAGTACAGCGAAGTCACCGGAGGTATGAAGCTCTTGAATTTTGCCCCAGTCAATGGTGACCTTGCCTGCGGCATCGCTCTGAAAGAGCACAGAACTGTCAGTTGCGCTGACAAGCTTGCCCACAAACTTTTCGCCACTCTTGGAAACGAGAACATCGGGCGCCTGTGCCTGAGGTTGGTTTGTAGCCTGCGCATAAACGCAAACCGTTGAGAGGAACAAAAGCCAGGGCAATCGTTTATTAATCCACATAGTTCATCTCCTTTCTGATGCGATATTCAGTAACCGTCTCCGACCAGAATTTCTATCACGCGAGAATCCTGGTGATTTCGGCTCTTCCAGTTGATTCCGAAATTACGGAGGAAGCGCATAGGTTTTTTTATTGAGACAACATATCGTAAACAGGTGACGATTCGGCAAGCGCGTTGCACAGTGGGGCGTTTCCATGTAGTTTCAGTGACCACGCCATTTTAGTAAATAGGAAGTTGCGGCTAGCGTTCCGGCAGGTATGCCGCCCGACACCTTGCGACGCCATCTTCTGTAGGGAATGAAGAGTAATTGACTGAAGAGTAGATAGGTGATGACGGCGCCCGCTATCAATTTCAGGTACTCGGGAAAATTCTCACCTGCGATCGCGATCGCAAGACCGGGGTGACGGGACGCGGTAGGGAGCGCGGTCCGATCGCCTTGATTCGGTGCGCCGAGCGTATGGCCGGCTGCGAGCCCGACGGCAACGAATAATGCCATGACGAGTAGACCTCCATTACCGATCAGGACGGGTAATGCTTGCCACGCCACGACCAGCAAGGGAAGAAGCGCGGCCATCAGTGTTATCGTTCCCAGCATTCCGATGAAATGTGCCAATTCTCCCGCGCGTGCCGGTCGGAAGTGCCGCAGCGCGTACCGACCACGAGTGGAGCCAGGATGGAAATGAGAACAGACTTTGCCACCGCAAGCGGTCCGAAGTGAGCTTGCCTCACGAAAGCCAGGTTCAGCAATTCGAGGGTCACAGCTACAAGCACGATCGCCAATCCGGAATGTGAGACCAGTAATCCGAAAACATAGGGGGCGCGCGCGCCGACCTTCAAGAGAGCGGGCGGTAGGATTGGCGGAACCGGGGTGACGGACAGGAACACGATTGCGCCCCTTACAGCAGGATGCAGAGGGAACGCTTTTACGAGCAAGAGTGCAACCAGGGGGCATTGCGACGTTTCTTGCAACCGGTGACTTGAGCAGCAGAGGCGGGTGCCGGAACAGGAAGAGCGCATCTTCCCGTGCTGTCTCGAGACCGACAGCAAACACGACGAGCATAATGCTGGCGTGAATCGCCAGCATTACCGAAATTGGCATAGTTGTCTCGCTCGCCTCACTTGACGTGCAATCCACAGGTTCGATGCCGCCCGTGGTCAGAGGGTTTAAGTTTTTCAAACCTGTCCGAAGCCCGAATAAGTCTAAGGTGAGCTCCATCGCGGCGGAAACTTATGATTTTTTATGCGCAGTTGTGATGATGGCTGGCCTGGGATTGTTCCGAGAGAGATGCGCTGAGGCTTTCGGTAGTCGGCGAGGTAACAAGCTGTGGACTCGAATCAGCAGTTGAAAATTCGAAGCCACCGGTTGGCAGCT
>JAFAUR010000617.1 GCA_019243205.1 Acidobacteriaceae bacterium
GGCCGGTATCCCCACACAAATAAAGTTTCTCCGGGCTTGGCTAAAGCTTTGAGGTCACCGGCTACGTGGCGGCTGTCGAGGTCCATGGCGACGTCGGACCAGCGCGGCTCTCGGCCCATCACATTATCTAGGGCCAGAGCAGCGTAGTGCGGGCCGAATCGTACGATCGGCACAATCAGCAACAAGGCCAGGATAGCGATGGCACGCGTCCGCCATTTATCGACAGCAACAATTAAGCCGCGAGCGGCGGGAACGGCGAGGGCCGGTAGAAGCTGGAGGAAATAGTGCGGGGCAAACCGGCTGCCCAGCGCTACCGCCGCAAAGGAGAGAGCAATCCAGGCTAACAATTTGAGCTTCAGCGATTGCGAGATCCACCAAAAACCGAAGCAGGCGAATGCGACTAAGGCAAGGTGGAAACCGGCCCAATCGGCTGTCCGGAGAACAGCGTTCGCTAGCGGATGGGTAACAGGCGAGTCCTTTGCGTAAATAAGTCCCCATTGCCAGACCTGCTCAATGTAGCCGGGCCAGGCACCGGAAGCGAGCCCGACGACAATGGCGAGAGCGGTGACGGCAACGAACCCCGCGACGAGGCCGACCAGTGCGGGCCAAAGCCAAGCGGCGCAGGCGAGAAGGACGAACACAGCTTTCGGGTTCGCGAGCAAGGCCACACCGGTCCAAACGCCCGCCCAGAGTGCACGCCGCGCGGTGGCGAAGTAAATCGCGGCGAGGTGCGGAACCAACATGAGGGCATCCGCCGCAAAGGGTATGACGGCGGAGGGCAGATAGAAAGTCGTATAGAAGGCCAGGAGCAGCGCGGCGGCCCAACCCTCCCGCTTCGTCCACAAGCTGCTCGCGAGACAGAAAATGATGCGGCAAGCGAGCAAGATGTAGCCGGCATCGAGAAGCCGGAGCGGCCAGCCGGAATGGGCGCCGATCAGGAGATAGTAGAAAGCACTCAGAGGCGGCTTGTCGTACCAGAAGTCGCGGTAGGGAATTTTGCCGTGCAGAACCTGGAGAGCAGCGGCCACATGATAGTCTTCGTCAGCCCACAGCAGATGGATATGAGCCAAGCGAAAACAACTTAGAAGAACTATCAACGAAAGGCAGACCAGCCGAAATTGCGCGCTGGCCGCGCGCTCTTCAGCGGCAACGGGATGCATTCACCGCGTATCATAAGACATGCGCTGGAGGCGGCAGTTTAACAGCTAAATGGCGGGCATCAGCAGCGATCCCGGGATCCAAAGCAGAATAAAAACGCTGCAGACGGTAGAGATCTCGAAGTCATATAGCGGGCGCAAAGTCGTCGACAACGTCACGGTACGGGTGGAGCAGGGCGAGGTCGTCGGGCTGCTAGGTCCTAATGGAGCCGGAAAAACTACTTCGTTTTACATCATCGTCGGGCTGATTAGTCCAGATACCGGCGAAGTTCTTCTGGACGGCGAGCCGATTACTGATCTTCCGATGTACCGTCGCGCGCAACGTGGTGTCAGCTATTTGCCGCAGGAACCATCGGTTTTTCGCAAGCTGAGCGTGGAAGACAACCTGATGGCGATTCTGCAGACGCTCCGGCTGAGTGGGCGAGAGCGCAGGGAACGAATGATGAGCCTGATCAGCGATCTCGGACTCGAAACGGTTCGCCACAGCAAGGGATACATGCTCTCGGGCGGCGAGCGGCGCAGAGTCGAGATCGCGCGGGCTCTGGTTCTGCAACCGGATTTCATCCTGCTCGATGAGCCATTTTCGGGTATCGATCCGATACAGGTCATCGAACTGCAGCGTATCATTCAGGATCTGAAGGACCGCGGCATCGGAATTTTGGTTACCGATCACAACGTGCGGGAAACGCTGGCCGTAACCGACCGCGCTTACATCATCAGCGGCGGACGGATTTTTCGAGCGGGCTCGCCGGAGTCACTCGGGAACGATCCCGAAGTGCGACGGATCTATCTAGGCGAAAACTTCTACTTCCCGCCGGTTCCTCCTGCCCTGGTTAGCTGATCTTCCCGCGGGCGACATAGATTTCGCTTGCATCCTAAGCAGAGATGTGAGACAACTACGCCATGCGTAGTACTACGGCGGACGAAGTAAGTCAAGAACTCGGGCACTATTCAGACCCGCCCACTCTGGTGCTCGCCAGCCTGGCAAGCGGCCCGAAACACGGGCACGCCATGGTCGACGATATTGAGACGTTATGCGGAACGCGTCTCGGTCCAGGCACGCTATATGGCGCCATTGCCCGATTAGAGGCGCAAGGTTGGATTGAGCCGCTGCCGCCGGAAGAACGCCGAAGGCCGTATCGCATTACGACGGAAGGAGTGCGCGTCTTGCGAGCGAAGCTGGCGACTCTTCACCAATTCAGTAAAGCGGGGCTCAAGAGACTGGAAGCGCTATGAAGCCCCGACTCGCTCGATGGTTAACGCGGCTGTATCCGCGCGAGTGGCGACAGCGTTACGGAACAGAGTTTGAGTCGCTTCTTCAGACCGGTCGTGGAGACTGGCGCACGTTTGTGAACGTTTTCTGGTCGGCGTTTTCCGAGCGATTGAATCCAAGCGGCGGAGTAAGCAAAAGACAATCACCATGGCTGACGTTCGGGCTCGCTCCCCTGGTTCTGCTGGCCGGAGCGTATTTCGTGGCTTGTTTCATCTTGTGGTCCGGTTGGCACATTTTCCTGCCGGGTAGTGACACGCCGTTCGTGCCGATCCAGGGAACCGCAATTCTGTATTTCGGAGTGGGGCGCTCCCTGTATTACTGGGCACCCGTTCTCGTGAGTTGGATGGCCGCATTCATGGCTGCCCGCCAGAGATCAAATGGGGGTTGGCTCGTGATGGCTCTGCTCATCATTGCAGTCATGGGCAGCACGGCGCGGGTTCAGGCGACCGGCTCAACGATGTCGGCCGGGCCTGGAGATGTCAGCGTGCATTTTGCATTAGGCTCCTTGCTTCGGGGAGACCCGGGATCCCTGCTCCATGCCGGCATGATCCTGTCGATCGGGTCGCTGCCGTATCTGACGTGGCGCCTAACGCAGGCATTCGCGCGGCCCTAAGACCACTGCTCCCGGTCCTTTGCGTGCTCACAGCCCAGGTTTCCCTGGGGGCCCAGAGGCCGCCGCCGGTGATAAACTTACCGACATGAGTACGCTTTCGCAACGACTGCACCTGGGGGTCCAGCAAAAGCAGATACTCACGCCCGGTCTGGTTCAGATGGTAACCGTGCTTCAGCTCAACCGGATGGAGCTGAAGGACATGATCGTCAACGAGATTGCCGAGAATCCGGTGCTCGAGGAAGCTGCGGAGGCGGGTGAGGAGCTAACGCCAGCTGAAGTTCAGTCGCTTTTGGAGCGCGAGCGGCAAGCGGAACCCGCAGACCAGTCGATTCTTGACAAAGTTGACGGTCAGGAAGCGCTCGGATCATACGAAGGCGGTCAGGAACTCGAAGGCTCCGGAGATGCCGGGTCGGTTGACGGTCAGGAAACCGCTGCGGCGGCCACGGTCCCGGAGGAAGCCCCGAAGACCGAGACTGATCCGTTCGAGGAAATCGATTTCGGAAGTTTTTGGGACGACTACCTTGACCCTGGGTTCAAGAGCCCGGCGAGTGAATCAGTCGAAAAACCTTCCTTTGAGACATTTCTCTCGTCCCCCGTTACGCTGAGTGATTATCTGCAATCGCAATTGAGCGTGATGGTGCTGCCGCCACGGGTGCGCCAGGCAGCGAACACGATCATCGGAAACGTGGAAGAGACCGGGTATCTGACAACGCCTCTCGAAGAGATCGCAGTAGCGGAGGGTTTGACGCTCGCAGAAGTCAAACAAGGGGCAAGAGCAGTGCAGTCGCTTGATCCATCGGGCGTCGGCGCTACTAGTCTGCGGGAGTGCCTTTTGCTTCAGTTGGACGCTCACGGCTGTCGCGACGGTGTAGCGTGGCACATCATCCACGACCACCTTAAGCTGCTCGAGACGCGGCAAATGGGGCAACTAGCGCGCGTAATGGGACGACCGCCCCAGCACATCCAAATTGCAGTAAACGTGATTCGCCGCCTGGATCCTGCGCCCGGATTGCGTTTTTCAAGCGGCGGGGCTCGACAGGTAGAGCCGGACGTCTACATCTCGAAAGAGGGCGAGGACTACATCATCACTTTGAATGATGACGATATCCCGCAGTTGCGGCTCAATGGCGAGTACAAGCGCATGGTGGACCGAGAGCAGGAGCCAAACCGTGATGTGCGGAACTACGTAAAAGAGCGGTACGCTTCGGCTCTACAACTCATCAAAAACATCGAGCAGCGGAAACAGACCATTCTGCGGGTCTGCCAGTCAATCATTCGCCGCCAAACCGAGTTCCTCGAAAACGGGCTCGACTGTCTAAAACCAATGATGATCAAAGAGGTCGCGGACGAGATCGGTGTTCATCCATCCACAGTGAGCAGGGCGGTGGCGAGTAAGTACGCGCACACGCCGCAAGGTGTTTTCGAACTGCGGTATTTCTTCTCTGAGGCGGTGCAAGGACCTTCCGGAAGCACGACGCCTCTGCTCATCGTGAAGCGTCGCGTGAAAAAGATGATTGAGGATGAAAACGCGGCTCATCCTCTGACGGACGAACAGATCACTGCGCGGCTGCAGAGTGAAGGAATTCAGGTAACGCGGCGCACTGTTGCGAAATACCGCGAGGACATGAAAATTCCTTCGACACACCAACGGCGCGTCCGCGCTTAACAGTTGCCATCGTCTGGCATCTGACAAGCCACAGGGAAAGGAATTTGAAAGCTTTTTGCTGGCAGGCGAATATGAAGATCATTTACTCCGGAAAGACAAAAGCGTTTACTCCCGAACTGGAGGAGAAGGTCGCGACTAAGATCGGCAAGTTAGGAAAGCTTGCGGAGCAACGCGGTGAACGAGAGGTTCACTTGATGCATCAATCGGAGCGTCACCTCCATAAGATTGAACTGACGATGAACATCTACGATCACGGGCTGATCGGAGTAGGAGCAGATCCGGATCTTCAGACTGCAATATGCGAGGCGATTGAGAAGCTGGAGAAGCAGCTGGTGAAGCTGCGCAATCGCTGGAGAGCAACTCACCGCGATGCGAAGGCCGTTCGATCCAACAAAGAAAGCTGGATCGAGAACGAGCCTGCATTTGCGGACAACAATGCTTCTCCCGCTAAGCCGCCGACCAAAGGGGCGGCCAACGGACTTGCGCGCAAGCCGAAAATCTTTCAAGTGAACTACGACGAAGATCGAAAGCCGATGACACTCGAAGAGGCCATCCTGGAGATGGGGAACGAACCCGACAACGACTATGTTGTGTATCGAAATTCGGAACGGAACTGCCTTTCGGTGCTGGTCCGCCGCGGCGACGGCAATTTCGACCTGATCGAGTCCTGACGATTCGGTAACATCCACGTTACATTCCGAGCTAAATCGGTGGCATCATTTACTCTCTGAATAGAGGTGTATGCCCAAGCCGAACGTCGGACATGTAAAGCTCGGAGTCGAAGCGCAACCCCACCACATTCCAGTCGATCTGGTGATCATCACGGGAACGAGCGGTTCAGGTAAGCTGACCGCGCTCAAAGCTTTCGAAGACCTCGGCTTCTACTGCGTTGATAATCTACCGATTGCGCTGGTGCCGATGTTCGCCGATCTGACGCACGATGCCAAGACGCGCAAGCAAGCGGCATTGATTATCGATATTCGCGAAGGAGAAGCGCTGAAGCAATTTCCGCGCATCTACGGCGAGCTGAAAAAACGTCTGAAGTCAACGCTGTTATTTCTTGATGCGGATGACGACGTACTGCAGCGCCGTTTCAGCGAAACACGACGGCCGCACCCGTTAGGCGCGGACTCGACCGTGCTGAGCAGTATCCAGGATGAAAGAGAGCAGTTGGCGGAAATACGAGCGCTTTCGGATCTGTATGTGGACACGTCGAAGCTCAATGTGCACGACCTCCGGCGATTGATCAACGAGAAGTTTGAACGGAGTGAAGAGGCGGAGAAGATCGCGGTTTACGTGAACAGCTTCGGATTTCGCTACGGTGTGCCCGCGGATAGCGACCTGGTGTTCGATGTTCGTTTTCTTCCGAATCCGAATTACATACCGGAATTCAAGGACTTGACGGGAAGACATCCAAACGTAGCACGCTACATTCGCTCTTTTCCCCAGACAACAGAGTTCATCAACCGGATCTCAGAACTGCTGATCTATCTTTTGCCGCATTACATACGAGAAGGAAAGAGCTACCTGACGATTTCGTTCGGATGTACTGGGGGCCATCACCGATCGGTGCTCATTGCGCACGAGATCTATAAGCGGTTGAAGAAGGCGGGCTTCGCCGTGAAGGAGCGTCACAGAGACGCAACGCGTCACTAATCGCGGATGCTGGAGAGGTTGGCTTTGTCTTTAGTAAAGCCGTTTGGACGATAGTCGAAATATCTTTCCTGCTCGCGGCTTCGCATGCTGTAGACGCCGAGGACCGAGGCGTTGACATTCTCTATAAACTGGCATGGAAGCCAAACACTTCCGACAGGCGATTGCTGCAACTCGAAACTTGTTCCGGGCTTGACCTTGGCAACGAAGAGGGCGAATTCGACCGGATGAATGACCTCCGCTTGCACCTTGGCCCAATGGAATTGCGTTTTCTCGATCCACATCTTCCCCTTCATCCCGGACAGCACGCGGGCTTTCTGAACAGGCGGCGTGTAATTGGGATCAGGCGCCGCGTCCAGAACGTAGCAATCGAGATTACCTAATTTTTCTTCGCCCACTAATTTGAACAGGAACGCCTTGGCCATCTGCTCCATCAGCAGATGCTCCTCGGAACGTTCGCTCCGGAACGCAGAAAGGCGCTTCTCGCGCTCGGTCGGGGATTCGCTGTGCCGCTTTTGAATCTCGGCGTGGAACTTCCTTTCTTCCTGCTGTGCCTGTTTGGCGCCGAGGGGTTCGTTATTGATGGCGATCAGGCGGTTGTAGGGCGAACCCTCGATCATCATGACATCGTAGGTCTTACTGCTATGGACGGTAGCCCGGCTGGTAGCATCAATGGTGCTCTTCGTGTCAGCCTCGCGATGCGCGTACAAAAGCTGGGCTTTCCAATCTGCCGTGTTCGTGGCAACGGACCGCCTGATGATTTCCGCTGCGCTGGGCTGGGACTGACTCCAAACCGTTTGAGAGAAGCCGGCTAAAAGAACAAGCTCAAGCAGGAACCTGCCGTTGACGCTCATTACTTACTCCCCTCTCCTGTATTTAGCACGAGGTCGACCAATCGACAAAACGCTGCGTTTGCGGTACTTTTGACCGTATTTCCCGGTACTTTTCTCTATCGGGAGGTCCTAATTACAACTCAACAGGTCTTCTCGTCGGGACGCGGAAACGCGAAGGGATCACGTTCTTCAACGGGACCGTCCAGGCACTCGAGGTCCTTTTCAATAGCAATTTTGAGTGGCATGCCGTCCGCAGGAAGCTCGAAGTAGATACCGATCTCGTCGGTGGACGCCCAGCGGCAGATGGCCTGCCGGGGAGCAGAAACCAGCAACTCACCTTCCGAATAGGAAGCCTGGGGATGAGAAAGTTCCGAGCTGCGGAGAACGTAAGAAAACCGGGTTTGGCCGGGAAACGAGACCTGCTCCTCAACAGCTTCGCCGGCCGCCAACTCCGCGACTTCGCGCTGATTCACGCGGAGCCGAAGGCTGTTCTTACGAAACCGCAACTTCATCTACCTACGAGTTTATCCGCCACTCTCCGGAATAAACGTTGAAGCGGTTATCGCGCACGAAGCCAAGCAGAGTCACGCCGAGGGCGCGCGCAGTTTCAATCGCGAGACTGGATGGTCCTCCCACCGTGGCCAGTACGGGAGAGCCTGCGGCTGCAGCTTTTGCGACCAGCTCGAAGCTGCTACGGCTACTCATAAACAGCAGGTGATCAATGAGCGGCACCATGCCATCGAGAAAAGCCCAGCCAAGCAGCTTGTCGAGGGCATTGTGGCGGCCAATGTCTTCAAATACTCGCACTATATTTCCGGATGGAGCGACCAACGCGGCGGCGTGAAGCCCCCCGGTCCGGGAAAATCCCTCCTGCCATTCGCGCAGAAGGTCAGGCAGGCACCGAATCGTTTCGGGGTCGAGGCGAAGTTTGTCAACTGCACGAATCGGCGAGGCTCGTGTCAGTGACTCGATGCTGCGCTTCCCGCAAATACCGCAGCTGGAATTGAGAACTGTATTGCGATTCAGACGCCATCCGTCAAAGTCGACATGTTCGGCGAGCTCAACCACGATCTCATTTGACGGCGCTATCCCGAGTTCGCGAATTTCCACGATGTCCTCTCGAACACGAACGACGCCTTCCGAGAGCAGGAAACCGGCCGCGAGCTCCCGGTCCGCCCCTGGCGTGCGCATGGTAAGAGCCAAATTTTGAGAGAGCCGCGCCTGTTTGACCGAGAAAGCAATTCGAATGTCGAGCGGCTCTTCGACAGCCACGATGTCGAGAACGCGCCCGTCGCGCATCTCCGCGTTATTGCCGATACGCTTGACGCTGAACAGGCGGGTCAGGCTGTCTTCTGAGGAGCGATCCACGGCTTCTGAACATCAGACGACTCTTCGATGGCCAGCGATGCATCATCGATGAGGACTTCGTGAATGCGGCGAGTAAGCAGAGCGGCGGCGAGGAGGCAGATGCCACCGGTGATGACGGCTTTCATGCGGTCGTTGTGAAAGAGCGCCGACATGATCCAGCCAAACCCGAGAGCGGAAAGGATTTCAGGCAGCACGATGAAGAAGTTGAAGATGCCCATGTAGACTCCCGTTTTGTTAGCGGGCAGCGCTGCCGCCAGAATGGAATACGGCATCGACAGGATGCTCGCCCAGGCAGTGCCCACGCCGATCATCGGAATGAACAGCAGCCATTTGTCATGGATCAGCGCGATCGACAGCAGCCCGATCGCGCCAGCTGCGAGACAGAGGCTGTGAGCCCCACGTTTCCCAAATTTGCGGGCCAGCTTCGGGAGGAAGGGCGAGACCAAAGCGCAAACCGCGTTGTAGATGCCCGAGCAGTAACCGGCCCAAATGACTCCTTGCGTATACACGGGATCGGAGGTCGACTTGGCGCCGAACACGTTGTGAGCCACAGCAACCGCGAAGTAAAGAAAGATGCAAAACATGCCGAGCCAGCTCAGAAACTGCACGAGCGCAAGCTGGCGCATGGTCGGCGGCATGGTGCGAATTGCGTGCAGAACCTCCGGCAAATCGAAAGCCTTGGCGGTTTTGAGCCGCTGGCGTTCGTGCTCATTCGGTGGATACTCTTTGGTCGTCGTAACAGTTACGAGCACGGCAAGAAGAAATGCCGCCGCACCTATCCAGAACGAGATGCGGACGATTTCGGGAATTGTACCGGGTCTGGGCGGAGCGGCAAAACGTGAAAGAAGAAGAGGCAGGTAAGAAGCCGCGACACTACCGATTCCTATGAAAAAGCTCTGGGTGGCAAAACCCTGGGATCGCTGGTCGTCGGGTAGCATGTCCGCCACGAAAGCACGAAAAGGCTCCATGCTGACGTTGATAGACGCGTCAAGTATCCAAAGGAGGCCCGCAGCCATCCAGAGCGCACTGCTTAGAGGCATGAGGACCAGAGCAAGTGAACTGAGCAGGGCGCCCATGAAGAAGAAAGGCCTGCGGCGCCCGAAAGGTCCCCAGGTGTTGTCGCTCCATTGTCCGATAATGGGCTGCACGAGCAAACCGGTCAGCGGGGCTGCGAGCCAGAGTATCGGCAACTGATCCGGCCGAGCGCCGAGATACTCGTAGATCGCGCTCATATTGTTCATCTGCAGAGTCCAACCGAACTGGATGCCGAGGAAACCAAAGCTCATGTTCCAGATCTGCCAAAAGCTCAGCTGCGGTTTGCGCATGAGAACTGAGCGTTAACTTATCAAAAAGCAGTGGTTCATTGGTGGTTGAACCAGCACAGGCTTTGCGCTATGTTGGCGTCGGGATTGACGATTGCAGGTAACGGGACTGAGTCATGTCGAGGTTCTTTTTCTGTGCCTGCTCGCCGCGGTATCGGCGCTGGCCGCGCTCGCGAAAAGGATCGCGGTCCCGTACCCTATCATTCTCGTCATCGGTGGGCTGTTTCTAAGCCTCATTCCCGACGCGCCGCGTGTCGCTCTCGATCCCGACGTCGTGTTCCTCGTATTCCTCCCACCTCTGTTGTTTTCTGCCGCCTTTCAGATTTCCTGGCGGGAATTTCGACACAATTTCAGCCGCATCTTCATGCTTGCGTTCGGACTGGTGGGCTTTACGATTTTCGGGGTCGCACTGTTTACGCGCTGGCTGTTTCCGGGCTTCGACTGGAAGCTCGGGCTGGTGCTTGGATCCGTGGTCGCGACTACCGATCCTATTTCGGCGACTGCCACCGCCCGGAGGCTAGGGATTCCCCGGAAAATCACTGACCTAATTGAAGCAGAAAGTCTGGTGAATGACGGGAGCGGGCTCGTGGCGCTGAAGTTTACGGCTGCGCTCGTTGTTATTGGCGTGACGCCGTCCTTCTTCGAGGGTGTGGGCGAGCTGGCATACCTGATCGCGGCTGGCGTAGTGATCGGGATGGCAGTCGCATTGGTCGTTTATCAAATCCAGGCGAGAATCTCGGAATCTCCGATTGAAATCACGATCAGCATCGTTACGCCTTACATCGCCTACCTCGCGGCTGAGGCGGCGCATTGTTCTGGAGTCATGGCAACGCTTGCTTGCGGTATCTATCTCGGGCGGCGCAGTTCCGGATACTACTCACTCCATGCGCGCATCGAGGCTTCGGCGGTCTGGCAAACGCTGGATTTTATTCTGAACGGAATCGTCTTTCTGGTGCTTGGTCTTCAGCTTCCGACCATCCTTTCCGAGATTCGGGGAATGCCTACTTCCGTTCTGATCTTCGATGCCATTGCCTTTGTGCTCCTGGTGATTGCGTTGCGGCTCGTTTGGGTTTACCCGAGTGCATGGTTTACGGCACGGCTGCGGCGATTCTTTCACATTCGGAATCCAAATACGTTCACTTGGCGAGAGATTTTCATCGTGGGCTGGGCCGGGATGCGTGGTGTGCTGGCGCTCGCGGCGGCTATGTCATTGCCGGAACGCTTGAACAACGGGCAGCCGTTTCCGCACAGGAACCTGATCATTTTCCTTACTTTCTGCGTGATTTTCGCGACGCTCGTTCTGCAGGGGCTCAGCCTGCCCGCTTTGATAAGACATTTGGGTCTGGCAGGTGCGCAGAGTTCCGAAGAAGAGGAAGAGCTGGCGCGGCGCGAGATGATCAGCGCTGCAATCGCGAAGTTGGATCAACTTCGCGAGGAAAGCGGGTCAAAGGAGAACGAAACGCTCGATCAGCTCGAATTGATTTACCGGAGGCGGATGGCGCTGCTGGACAACCGCGAGCCCACGCATGGTCACGTCAGCCATTCGGATCTGGTGAGTTACGAGTTGCTCGCGAAGCAGCTTCGGGCAGTGGAGCGCGAAGTGGCGCTGCGGTTACGGGATGAAAACAAGATACATGATGAAGTGCTGCGCACGGTGGAACGAGAGCTGGATTTACTGGATGCGCGGTTCGCGCCGGCATCGCGTTGAAGGTTCGGTGAGTTAAAGCAGGTCGATTGCAACTCTCGCATTCCATTTTGGAGGCGCTTGAGGCCACGACTAACAGCGTCATGCGAACGCGCGATTCCCTCTTCCGTCGTTTACTGGCATCGACTCGAGCGATACGGTCAGCGCCCCGGCTGTGCGAATTTGCGGAGCACGGGCTTGGCGTCAGGT
>JAFAUR010000783.1 GCA_019243205.1 Acidobacteriaceae bacterium
CGGGCTCAGATCCCGAATGGCCATTCGCGCCTCCGCTTGGCACGCAAGAGGTACGCCAGCACTCCCGCGATTGTGACGATGACGCCTGCCACGAGGTAGGCACGACCACTGCAGCAAAGAACAAAAATCCATCCTGCCAGAGCGGCCAAAGCAGGAAGTGGGTACAGCGGCATCTGAAATGGTTTCGGAACGTCCAGGCGTCGCTGCCGCATCACCATCACGGCTAGACATTGCGGCGCGAGTTGAGTGATGATCTGAACAACGATAAGCGTTCGGATCAAGGCGTCAAGGCTCAGCAGGCAAGCCACAGCGGAAAGGATGCCCATGGCAATCACGGAAAAGGACGGGAAGCCGCGCCTCGCATGCAATCGAGCAAACGGGGAGAAGAACTGTCCCTGCACGGCGGCTGCAAAAGGGACGCGCGTATAACCCAACAGCACGCAAAAGACGGACGCGAAAGCTATCCAAAGGATCAGGCCCGTCATGGCCGCGGCCGCGCTTGGTCCGTAAAGCCGAGCTGTGAAATCCGATATGATAGCCATCGAAGTAATGGCTTCGCGCCACGGCACAACTCCTATGATGGCTAGACTTATGGCGATGTAGACACCGCTAAGAGTCGCGATTGAGAGGACGATGGTCCGTGGAATTGTAATCGCTGGAGTCTCTACCTCGCCTCCGATGAGACAAATGTTGAAATAACCGCTGAAGTCATAGGTGCTGATCAAGGTTGCTGCTCCCAGACCAAGAAAGAACCCGCTTGACAGGTGAAACGCCTCGGACGGGAAGGAGAAGGCGCGTTGGGGACTGAAATGTATGGCTCCGCTGAAAATGATGATTCCGATTGCGACCACAAGTCCAACCCATAAAACCTGCGAAATGCGTCCGATCGCCCGGATATCGCGATACAAAAGAAAGGTCACGGCGATGCAAACTGACATGGCTAAGACCGTATGCTGCACGTCCGTCATCTGCGGCATCCAGTAACGAGCGTAATCGGCAAAACCAACGCCGCCAGACGCCGCAGTCAAAGGCCCGACCAGCACGACCTGCCATACAAAAAGGAAACTCATCAGGTTGCCTGCGGACTTGGGACCGAAGGCGCGTCGCAAGTACTCATACGATCCGCCGCTTGCCGGCATCGCCGCCCCTAATTCCGACCAGACCAGGCCGTCGCACAGCGAGATCAACGTTCCGCAAATCCACCCCAGCAGGCTTTGTGGTCCACGCATCGTGCCGAGGATGAGAGGGACGGTGAGAAACGGACCGACCCCCACCATGTTCAGCATATTCGAGGCGAGAGCCGGAAAGAAGCTCATGCCTCTGACCAGTTCCGGCCCGGTGCTTACAGCGGCGGTTGGTTTCAACGTTTAGCGATATCCAGATCAAGCAGCGCCGTGATAAAGTCGCGGGAGCGCCCGCTTTTCTCGGACATTCTCATCTTTGCTCTTATCCTGAAGGCCCAGAAGCCTTGCGCCGTTACACAGCCCACAGCCAATTTCACCATTCATCATCCCGACGGACAACCGGAGCTCGCCTTAGATCCCAGCCAACCGCCTTGTAAAGTCGCACCCACGGAAAAACGAGGTCCAAGGATAGCAGCTAGAAGATCGATTACGCTCGTCTTCAGACTTCCATTTGAGCTCCCTGGACCGATGATGATCTGTAGTCCTCGCAAATTGAACATGCAGAGGGAAGAGACTGAGGCAGATTACGCCGGTTTGCGGCGTCACTGCCAAAAATGCCGCTGCATGTCACACGCCAAGCATATGCGCGGAGTTGGTCAATAACTTCGAGAAACGATGCGATCGCTTTTGAATAGCCAGTCCTCCGAAATATAGGCTTGGGGAATCCGGCTGCACGAAATCAGATACTCTACAGCCAACTTGCTGCCTTTGACTTCACAAGGCTACCGCACGTTACAGGCGGTTGCTGACGGCTATTGTGTCGATCTAAGTTGAACGTTGAAACTGGCAATTCCCTTCGTGCGGAATTCTTGCGGACCAGGCGCTACGGAACCGATACGCAGCTTGTAACCGGGGTCTTCCCCGCCCTGCTGGAAGTTTCGAGAACGACACTCATCGAGCAGTTTCCATCAACGGACCAGGCCTTAATCCGGTTTGAGTCGACTGAAGACACGCGGAATGCGATGCCGGCTGTTGACGCTGGATCGTGCCCGGCGCGGTAGCCGCATTTCTGCTGAAACCGTCAGCGGTTCGCTTACACGTTCAAAGCCGTTTTTCACTAACAGATCGTCGTAGTACGCCGCGAGCCTTCCGGCAGCCTCGGCCTTGCTGGAGTAATGTTCTTGCAGACGCGCGGCGTTCTCGGCTCCGGATGAAAATTTCGGGTGGTAGAACGAAAAATACTTCACGTACTCATGCATTTCCGTGTCTGCTTTTGCGCGGTATACCTGATTCTGATAATGGAAGTACTCCGCCAACCCTCGATAGTCACTCGGGTTCCGCGCTGTTGCGACCAGCCGGTCCAGTTCTTTATGACTGTAATGCTGCTCTGCTTCTTGTCCAATCGCCCGATTACCGAAGATGACGACCGCAAGTGTAAGAGTCCCAACGTAAGTAGCAATCGACACTGGCTTCTCACTTAATCTGAACGGATTCTCTTCTTCAAATATGAGACCGCAGGCATGAAGAAGGTATAAAGCGACCTTAGTGCTTTCTGGTAATTGCAGCTTTGATGTTGTCATGAACTCGGTCGCGGGCCGCGTGCATACGACAGGCATATTCGGTCGCAATTACCGATGATTGCTTAAGAGCTTACTGACGATCTTCAGTACTGTGACATGTCAGAATGTACTAGGATGAGCTGTGATCGCCGGGGTCCAACCGCCTCAGGTTCTTCGCTTGCGTGCAAGCTCTGCTCATGACATCGGTCCATGCCGGCGAACAACTCGATCATTATCGAATTGAAGAACTAGTAGCTCGCAGCGGTATGGCGTCCATCTTTAGGGCCACCGATCTGCGAACTGGCCGCCAAGTGGCGATCAAGATCCCGCATCCAGACGTCGAAGCCGATCCTGTTCTCTACGACAGGTTCAAACGCGAGGCCGAGATTGGAGAATCTCTCAACCATCCCGGCGTGATGAAAGTCCTACCCGACGGCGGCAAGAGTTCGATTTACATGCCTATGGAGTGGGTCAATGGCCGGCTCCTTAGGCAGATAGTCCGAGAGCAACGATTGTTGCCCCCGGAGCGGGCTGTCCAGATTGCGATCGCCATCTGCGACGCCCTAGACTACATACATCGAAATGGTGTAGTACATCGCGACCTAAAGCCGGAGAACATCATGGTTGACGATCAGGACAACGTCAAGTTGATTGACTTCGGAATTGCCGGCCAGGCCGGGGCGCGCCGGCTCACCTTCGGGAAACTATCCCAAGTGATGGGGACGGCTGATTACATCTCTCCGGAACAGGTGAAAGGCAAACGCGGCGACGGGCGCAGCGATATCTATGCACTCGGGGTCATGCTCTATGAAATGCTGACCGGCAAAACTCCATTTACCGGCTCCAATCCATTCTTAGTTATGAATGACCGGCTGCTGAATAACCCGATCCCTCCGCGCGAACTGAACTCCGCGATCTCTCCGCAACTCCAAGAGGTGATTTATCGTGCAATCGAGCGAGAACCGCACAACCGTTACTCGACTGCAAACGAGTTTGCCTGGGATCTCGAACATCTCGATGAGGTAGGTGTAGCGGATCGGCCAGAATTGCGGGAGTGGAAGAAACGTCGTACGCCGTGGCTGAATCGGATTCTGTTCTATGTGGCCATGGCGCTGATCCCCATTCTCGTCTTCGGGCTCCTGCTTTACATTGCACGTCACGGGTAAGAATAGAGCTGTTCTCCTAGGCTTCAATACTCGTCGTTGTGAGTCATGAAGTCCGGATAAGCACCCGTGCCGAGTTCGTAAAGATCCAAGCCCTGGCGCTCGCCTTCCGGCGTGACGCGCTGAGGAAGCAACTTGTCGAGTGCCCAATTCAAACCATAAGCCACGGGAAGTACAAAGCCGATGAGCGTTGCAATACCAACGACCTGCGCTAACCATTGATCTTGATCGTTGCGGCTTCCCGAATACGGCGCAAACAGACCGACGCCAACTGTACCCCACAAACCTCCAAGCCCGTGCACGGAAATCGCGCCGCCGGGGTCATCCAGTTTAAAATACAGCTCCAGCCACTCAACCGAGAGCACGAGCAAAGCGCCGCCAATCAGGCCAATAAGCACAGCTCCCGCGGGACGGACGACAGCGCATCCGGCGGCGCTAGCGGCAAGTCCGGCCACCCAGGCGTTCGCACATAGTGAGGCGTCGACCTTCCCGAAGCGGGCCTGTGTGATGCCGCTAGCGGCCAGCAATGCAGATCCCCCCGCGAGCGTCACATTGACGGGTATCAGGGTTGCGTGCCCTGCTTGTACGTGATTGAAAAGAATGGCCCCGGCGCAGTCAATTGCTAAATAGCCCAGCCATACGAGAAAACAGCCGAAGAGTACGAACGCGGCATTGTGGGCTGGCATCGCCGTTGGTATTCCTTGCTGCTGGAATTTGCCTCGGCGAGGACCAACAATCCAGGCAATTGCAAGAGCGGTCAAGCCGCCTACGGCCTGAATGGAGCTCGCGCCACCTGAATCTATGAAACCTCGGCCGAGGTGATAATTGATCCCGAGTTGTGCGAGCCATCCGCCACCCCATGTCCAGTGCGCGAACAGCGGATAAATCAAACCAGCAAACAAGATCGTCGACGTGCAGCTCGCGCGCAGCCGCCACCGTTCGGCAGCGGCTCCCAAGGGAATGATGGCGGCCAACTGGACAGCAAACATTCCGAACACCACTGCCAAGGAACCGGCTGAGCCATCGAACTCGATACCGCGCAGCAGAAATCGCTCCGAGCCGATCCAACTCCAGGCTTTGCCATCGATCCAAAAAACGCGGGTTTGCCTGCCGAGATAGCCTTGCCAGGCGAACCCGATAGTGAAGTAGGTTAATCCCGCACACGCTATCACGCAGAGAGCGCTCAGGAGTGAGTGGGCCACGCTTCGCGACCGACCCAGTCCGGCGTTCATAACGGCCAACCCGGCTGCCGCGGAAGGTATCAGCAGAATGCAGAAAAAGCAGAACGCCGCAGTCGCTTCGGAAAGAACCGGGGCGGAAAGAGAAGTCACGGCTCATCCCGGCGCATTGTTACGTGGGAACGAGCGACGAGCGTCAGGCCCAGCGCTTCCACTCCGAGGCCTGCTAACGTAAAAACCACCCGCTGCGGATGCGATCGAAGAAGCACTATTGCTGCGAGGACGATGATCCATCCAGCCGGCATTAAGAGAAAGCCCGCAAGCCTCATTAGTGTTTCTTTTCTATCACTGAACCGGTGGTGATTATTGATCCTCCGAGCAAGAGCGCAGTAATTGCTCCTTCAAGTCCGCCTGCAATTGGGGCGAAAGCTTCATGCCGTTCTGGGCCACGTAGAAGAAGTCGATCGCCCGGTGACCCTTGGTGTCGATGAGCACGACATCAATGTCACATGCATTCCGGGCGAAAACGGTCGCGAGACTATACAGAAGTCCGAGCCGATCTTCAGTCACTATTTCGACAAGGGTTGCCGTCTCGCACGCCTCAGAATCGAACCGCACCTGCGGCGCCATCGCACGCTTTTTGGGCTGCTGCTGCAACCCAGTGCGGAACAGCCGTCTAGCCTCAGTCTTTCCAAGCGCAAGACGCCGGATCAGATCCTGGAGGCGTTCGGCTTCGGGCGGGTTCAACTGGAGCGTACGCTTAGGGTCCGCGAAGATAAATCTGTCAAGAATCACGCCCTTTGAGTTTGAAAAAGCTTCGGCCTTGACAATGTCGAGACCAAAGCTGGAGATCGCTCCGGCAAACGACGCAAATAGGGCCGGCCTGTCCAGGGCGACTACTGTGAGCTTGTATGCACCCTGAACCTGGGCCAGCTGCACGGCCGCACCCTGCTCTTGGCTGAGCTCATAAAGCCGTGTGTGCATGTGGATCTCTTCGGCCGCGTGCGCGCGCAGATATCGCATCGGAAAGCCCTTGACGAATTCTGCGCTTTCGGACAGACTCGCCGGAAGGTCCTGAATGCGGTCAGTCTCGAGCTCCCGGGTTAGCTCGCGTTGTGTGGCGATATACGTTTGCCAGAGCCGTTCAAGCCGCCATGCGAGCATGTTTTCGGAAAACGTAGCTGCCAAGTCGGCGTAGGTGAGTACCGTAAGCATTCGCAGCCGCTCAAGTGTTCCAACTTGCTCCGACAGCAGATGGACGGTAGCCGGGTCGTCCAAATCGCGCCCACGGATGACGTCCGAAAGGCTGGTCTGCTGCTCGATGAGGAAATCGACCATATCTTGATCGGGAGCGGGCATCCCAATACGAGCGGATGCCTCGCGGGCAAGTTTGAGCGCCATTCGCGACCGATCAGTCGGCCCCTCCCCCAGTTCATGAAATAGCAAGGCAAAGAGCAGAACAGACTGATCTTCGATCTCGGAAAGCAGCTCCGAGAAGCGGCGGCGCGCTCCATCGCTACTTTCGCGCAAATCACAGATCCGCTCGATCCCCATTAGCGTGTGCTCATCCGCCGTGTAAGGATGATCGAAATCGGGCGTAGCCATGCCTTCAATGTCTGCCCACTCAGGGAAGATGGCAGACAGCAGACCCGTATTTTGGAGTACGCGAAACGCTCGCGCGGCATGTGGCAGGGAGAGAATTGTGCGAATCGCAGGCCACAACGGTCTCGGTTGTTCACAGAACGCCGCCACCGCTCCTTTCGCCGCTTCAAGACGCCGTTCGGTCTCTGGAGCCGGCGGAATTCCATGTCTGGCAAGGAACTCGAGTAAGCGAAAGATCGTCTCCCCGTCCACGACGAGGTCGCCGGGCCGCCGTAAGTAGAATCGACCGTTGATGACGCTGAACTCATTGTTAGAAAATCGCGACTGCGATTCGCGGAACGCCTCGAGCAGCGAACTAGTGCTCGTTTCGCACGACTCCAGTACCCGCCGCGCTTCGGTGAACACCAGGCGCGCGTGCCTGAAATACTCGCGCATCCAGGCGTGGCGCACTGCTCCCTGTGCGAATTCCTCGACGTACGCTTCTTGGGCCGCGAGGTCAAAGATGTGTCGATCCTCACGCGCCCGGTAGTTCAGAAAACAACGAACAGAAGAGAGGCACGCCGCCGGTTTTTCGAGTTGCGGCGTCGGCTTCACTTCATGCGGACGGAACCTTTCGAGCGCAGTGATGAAACGGAGGTCTCGCAATCCTCCCGGACTCTCTTTCACGTCAGGCTCCCTGTGGGATGGCGTCTCTTGATACTTCCCATGTCGCGCGCGCGTTAACGCGATGAGCCGTTCTGCGAACTGCTGGCCGTCTTTTGCGAATACGGATGCTAAGTTGCCGTCCACTTCCGAAGCAAACGCGGAATCTCCCGCCAGCAGTCGACGGTCCAGCATTTTAACCGTAAATTCGGTATCCTGGCGCAGCAGTTCTAAACACTCCACGATCGTACAGGCCCGCTGCTTAATGCGCACGCCCTTTTCCCAGAGCAGCCGCACAAATTGCGCAGCAGATTGGTTGAGGTTTGCTCGTGCACTGCTTTCCTGCACGATGACGATGTCAATCTCGCAATAGGGGAATGGTTCGCATCGCCCAAAATCGCCCGCTGCAAATATTGCGGCCGGTGCTGAACGGACCGCGGCCAGCGAAGACTGATACGCCTCGATAACGAGTGCCTCAATTTCCTGCGTCAACCCACGCTGGACAATTGCGGCACGGCCCGTAGCCGAGAACTGCTGTCGTATATCGCGCCATGCACGACTGGACTCCAACTCGCTCCGGTCCATTGCTGCGTCGTCACCTGTTCTCTTGGTCTCGTTCAGGGCTACAGTATGGCGCAAGCGATGTTGGGGTGAAAAGCCTAAAGATGTCTCAGGTCCATTGAAAACGTGTGTTGACCTCGCCGATCTGGCCTGACGCCTCTCGCCGATCACCGAGATTCGCAGCTTTTTGGCGCAAGTGCTCTCTGCCTCATAGATAAAACTTATTTCGGTAATAAGAAATTTCTGTTTTCAATTTCCGTCCCTTGAAGCCATAGTTAGAACATCCGGACCACGGTTGTCCCCCCGGTCCCCCGCCTTGGACTGCTTCAATCCAACCTCGTAAGGAGAGTTGACATGTCCGATACCTCTGCACCCGAAATGAAGCCGACTTTAGGTCTAACCGGCTTAACTATGAACGCCATGGCGCTAATCGCGCCGGGCGCCTTCCTGTGGCTAACGTTTCTCGTTCAGGCGACGACTGGCTCCACGGCTCCAGCTATGTGGGCCGGCATTCTGCTCGCCTTGGTCCTGTGCCTTGCGACTGCGGTCTGCTATGCAGAAATGGCAAAGCTGTATCCGGGGACGGGCAGTTCGTATTACTTTGCCGAACAATCTTTCCTCAACCATGACAAAGCTTGGCCCTATGCCAGACTTTCAAAATTCATCCTTGGCTGGGGCTCACACCTGTACTACTGGATCTATCCAGGGGTGATGGTCGCCGTCATGGGAATTCTGTGCGGTTACCTCGCGGGAACAATCTGGCCGACATTCATGAGCGCATCGAATCCCGGGCCAATGTTCATGATGGCGATTGCCATTGTGTTCTCATTTCTAACAGCTTATATCGGCTACCGTGGTGTGACCGGTGCGACTTCCGTTAACATCGCAATCAATGTTATTCAAATCAGCGCGCTCATCCTCTTCTCCGTTTTGGCTTTGGGCTACCGCATAAACCATCCTCCCGGGAGCATTGCCTACCAGTTCGATTCCACTTCCGGCGATGCGTACACCTATCAATTCGCCACAGAGAAACAGGTCATTGGCGGACAATCGACCGATGTGATCTTACGTGATGCGAACGGTGTTCCGAAACCCAAGCTGGACGCCAGCGGCAAACCCGTACCATTCCGCATTTCCTATCCGGAGAAGGATGAGAAAGGTAGCTTCCTGTCACATCCAAACGCCGCTTCTGTTGTAGGCATCCATAACTTCGGATGGATGTTTGTGCAAGCAACAGTAGCGATCTTGATTCTGGTCGGATTTGAGTCTGTAACCGCGATGGGTGGCGAAGCCAAGAACCCCAAGCGCAATGTGCCCATTGCGGTGATCACATCGCTGCTCGTTCAGGGCGCGTTTTGTTACCTTTTTGAGTATTTCGCTGCAAACTACTTCTTGAATAGCGGCTACACGATGCAGAACGCATCCGGATCGGCGGCCCCAATCGGAGACATGATGGTCGTTGTGGGGAACGCGATTCTCGGTCCTGGCAACGGTCGAATATTCATGCTGGCGGAAGCCTTCACCGTATTCCTGGCAATCATCGGCACAACCTTGTCATGCATCAATACCGGTGCGCGCGTGACGTACGCCATGGGGAAAGATCAAGAACTTCCCGACTCGATGGGTATGCTGCACTCCCGGAACCTGACGCCGCATCGCGCAATCTGGACGCTGGCGGCGATCTCTGCAATTATCGGCTGCATTTCCGTTTCGAATGTTTTTGGCGATGCGGCCGCATTGCAGGATTCAGTAGTTAAAGCGATACCGCAAGGGTTCTGGTCCAGTTTCGGTTACCTCTCGCACGACAGGATGGCCGCGCTACCGAATTCGCTGCTTACGATGACGTTAGCCTCGAACTTCGGCACTTTTCTGCTATACGCCTTGAGTTGTATCATTTGCATTGTGGCGTACCACAAGCATCCACTCTTTAAGCCCGTACGCCACCTGATTATCCCGATATTTGGGCTCCTGGCCAATGTTGTCTGCATGGCGTTCTACCTGATCGGCCCGTTCATGGGATATGGCACCAAGATGGAGCCGCTATTTGCGATGGGAATTGCCCTCGTCTGGGGTATCTACGGCGCAATCTATTTTCTGCGTTCCAACAAAGTTTCCGGCCGCACCACAATCGTACAGGCTCACCAGAGACCGGCTGGTGTGGCTGGGTAGCTTGGACGGAAGCGAGTTATAAGACGCCGACTCCCGGTTGGTGTTAGCGCACTGATCGCGAACCAGTTACGGCTCCGCGGATGAAATCAGAAAAAGTCGAGTCAGGGGATGTAGCGCCGGATCTGGCGGCGCCCGCGTGGCCAGATCCGAATCCGCGACGTGGACAGAAAGGGGGATACCGGAAGATCACCACGACACTGCCGCAATGGGCTTACGAATCGCTAATCCAAGAGTCGGCACGTCGCAAAGTTGCAGGAGAGCCTAACCAGTTACTATCGGCACTGTTTCGCGAGGCAATAAGCGATTACTTGAGAAAATTGCGCGAGCAGTCGCTGTAATGCAAGCGCCACGATCGCGTCCTGGCGACCTACAGACCAGACTGGACGTGGAATTTGCTCAGGTGTCCGATGTGGGAAGAGTTCGCAGACAGAACGAAGACGATTTCGGATATGTGGCGCCTGCAACTCCGACACAAGCTCAATCCCACGGCTGGTTGTTTGTACTTGCGGATGGAGTTGGCGGACAGAAGCTGGGAGAAGTCGCTTCCCGCACTGCGGTTGAGAATGTATCGTCCAATTTCCGCCGGTCTGTTGGAGGGGAGTCGCATTCAGCGCTTTTGCGCAGATTGGTTCAAGCTGCGAACCACGCTGTGTATGAAGCCGGGCGTGCAGCAAGTCCCGGCGGGATCGCCATGGCGACTACGATCGTAGCGTGTACGCTGCGCTACGACCGCGCGGTTGTCGCCCACGTCGGAGACTCGAGGTGCTACCTCATTCGCAATGGGCATGCCACCGCGCTGACGCGTGATCATACTATTTCTAGCGATCAGTTACGAGCCGGTGTGATCACCGCGAGGGAAGCAGCCGAATCCGGTAACCGGCATTTGCTCAGCCGTTCTCTGGGAAATGATCTTTTCGTAAGTGTCGACACGGGCGAACACTTACTGTTACCGGATGACGTCCTGTTACTTTGTTCCGATGGTTTACACAACTCAGTCGAACCGCGTGATATGAGTCAGGTTCTCGGACCAACAGTAGACCTCAACACCGCTGCCCAGATGCTGGTTGCGCTTGCGAACCAGCGTGATGGTAGCGACAATATCACCGTTCAAGTGATTCGAATTCGCAGTGTCGAGCGGATTGGGATGTACAGGGGCCGCTCATACAGGCTTCAGCGTTAAGCAACTGGTACCTGTTTCTGTTCTGCGTTCGCTAACTCACATGAATGCGCTCACAACTTTTGGACTGTTTGCGGTCTCGGCAATGCTGGTCTGTTACGCCTTCGAGAAATACAGTACGTGGTTCATATTTGCATTTGCCTGGTCCTGTGCCCTGGGGTCGGCGTATGGGTTCCTGCAGGGAGCGTGGCCGTTCGGGTTAGTCGAAGCAGTTTGGACTCTCGTCGCGATTCGACGTTGGTGGGTCGCCAAAACGGGACGTTCAGGACAAAGCAGCTGAAGGGCTTATCGCTCAGGCTTATCGGCGAGCATGCGTTACCAAGTCCGTCGCCGACTCTTGCCAATGAAACGTTCGTTGTTTACTGAACCCAGAATGCCGGACGGCTCCAGCACGATTGAAATCTTGATTGTCCTAGTCTCGCGAACAGTTGATGTGTTCACGCCGGATGTGATTGGGACCTGGCTGAAGTACCAGCGCGAACGAGAACTGGCGCGGCTCAATCTGCGTCCCTGCCCTATGAATTCTTCCTCTATTTCGACCTATAAACCTGAAACGCTGCACGCCATGACGTTGAGTTCAGTTATGTGCGATGTGGAGCGGGGAAATCGTTGGGCTTTGTCACGTCACAAGAGATTTCGGACGAGAATCTCGTCTCCAAGCAAGGAGACGAATTCCGATTTCTGCCCAGCAGGTGAATCAATTTTTGAATAGCAACGATAGAAAACTTTGTGGTTGATCTCCAGCTCGATTAGTTGGATGCTGGATGAAACCCAAACGTGCACCACGCTGTGCTCGCCCTGACGCGTCTCTGGGGGTCAACTAAATCCAGAGGGGAAATCATGCGAGTTTTTGATGCGAGCCTGTTACACGTAAGTAGTTGCGCACTTGCAATTTGCCTTTTGCTGGCCTCAGTCTGTCAAGCACAGAATGCGCCGGCTGAGCAGAAACCGGTGGATCAGACCGTGGTCCCCCCGACCAAACCGCCGGAACCCGCACCGCTACCAACTCCAGCCATGACGGGTCCGTTACAGCAACTTCCTCCAGCCAGCTTTGATGCGGGACCTTTCGGCAAGATCGCCGTGAACGGTCTTCTTACTGGCATGGGCATGTGGCAGGGGAATCATGTTTCGGGTGATAACCCCACGCAAGCGGCTCTGAGTAACGGACAAGTTTTCCTTCAAAAGAGCGACGGCTGGTTTCAGTTTTACCTGCAAGCAGGTGCCTACAACATACCTGAGCTCGGGGTGCCGTTCCTCTCAACGGAGAAAGCCATAAGTGACCTGTACGGCCCGGTGCCCGTTGCGTTTTTGAAGCTGCAGGCCGGCAAGAACACTTCTTTTCAGATCGGTGCCTTGCCCACGCTGATCGGTGCCGAGTCTACGTTCACCTTCCAAAATATGAACATTCAGCGCGGCCTGTTATGGAACCAGGAAAACGCGGTCAACCGCGGAATACAAGTGAATCAGACTTTAGGCAAATTCACTGCCTCATTGAGCTGGAATGACGGCTACTACTCTAACCGCTACAGCTGGATGAGCGGCGCACTAAGCTATGCCACTGGACCCCACAGCCTTACTTTCGAGGCAATGGGCAATCTGGGACAAACAGCGTTCCAAACGCTCGCTACGCCGGTGCAAAACAATGGCAGCATGTACGTCGCTATTTACACATACACCAAGGGGAAATGGATCATCCAACCGTACTATCAGCACGGCAGTGTACCCACCAACCAAAAGATCGGGATCGTGAGAGGTGCGTCAACTAATGGCGGTGCGATTCTGTTGAGCCACGCGTTTGCACACGGGTTCTCGCTTGCGGGGCGCTGGGAATACATCGCGAGCTCGGGAACCGCCGCTGAGCAGGCTGTCAATCTCCTCTACGGTCCAGGCAGTTCGGGAACATCGTTCACTGCGACGCCGACGTTTCAACGTGCAGGTTTTTTCATTCGAGGAGACCTTTCATGGGTTCACGTGTTCAACATCACACCCGGTGACGCTTTCGGTCGCACAGGCACGAACCAAAATCAGCCCAGGGCGATGGCGGAGATAGGCTTCATCTTCGGAAACAACATAGTTGAGAAGAAGCCCTAGCTTGAGATGCCGGGCAGTTTCGGGCCAATTGTCACTAGGCGAGGGATTATCTCTGTCAGCGCTGAACGGGCCGAAAACGGTAACAGTTGCAGTTGGAAACAAAACACCCGGGCGCCGCCTTATAACGGTCGAGCTTTGGCGAGACCAAGCGGGCAAGTGGCGAGTTGCTGGTTTGGTTATCAAGTGTTCGGAGGATCGAGGTGCGAGCTAAGTGGCCATCTGTTCCTGTTTTCGAAGCCCCAGCGGCATCGGCTGGAGTCGTTGTTCGGCGACGGGAGCGGGCTATGGGCTTGCGCGAAACGTTTGGATAACGAACGTTTCGCTGGCCCGTACTTTCGAGTGAAGAAGCAAAAATCGTGCTCAGCACAGAAGACGTCGGGGCTGCGGCTTAGAAAGCCTGGCCCAGAATTTGCGGAACCGTTCGCGCTGGCAACGAACGACGGTTGTTCGTAGCCAAAATGCAAGTTGATGGCCACTACGAGGCCAGAACATTCCACGCAGCTACGCTTCAGCCGTAGCGGTCATGGAGTCGGCCGAGTCAGACTTGATCACGCTTGTGAGTTATCGTTCGTATTGCATTACGCGCACCGCGTGAGCGGTCTGCGTATCCAAAAATGAGGTGTGCGGCGAGTGCACTTGCGTGTGACGGAGCGCCTTTCCCAAACGGATCAGAGATGCCGGATAGCGAAATTGGGATTTCATCGGCGCATAGCGAAAGCAAAAGCTCCGAACAGCGCACCTGAATCCGCACAGCGGCAGCCAAGCTTATAGATGATTCCGAGCGTTGCGCCTAACCCATAATGCTGCCGCCATTCCGATGCAGATCTTCCGAAGCAACGGCATAAGCCCAACGTGCGATCGTTTCAAATCGTTCCGGAATTCCGGGCGCCCCTGGACTAAATGGCGCAATCATGAGGGTCCGCCAGCTTCCGTCTGGGCAATATTTCTCATCGACCCTGCAGCGCCCGGAAGCTTTCCATCAAGTGTGGCGTGCTTTGGAACATAGAGCCTGTGACGTGCTCAATCCGACGCTCACGGCCGATCACAAAGGTGGCGCGTCTTGGCAGGAGGCCGAGTATTTCGATACGCGGTAAAGGTTCCGGACAGTATGCGCACCTCGGCGGTGCACAGCGGCGTTTACGCTTTCACATAGAAAAGAGGACAATCTGGAACTGCAGCAGGGTCTAATAACGATGAAAGTTGCCCGCCGCGGAAGTCGGAATTTGAAAACCAGGACCTTCGTCACCTGCATCAAGAATGGTCGCGTCATATTGGTTAGTAAATGGAATAGGTTCGTCCTTTCCAGCTCACAGGAATATTCAACAATCGTTGAAAGAGGGCAACCCACTGAATGCTGAGCAAAATCAGTATTGCAAGCGGATGGAGCAAGGCTGCCAGAAGAGGCTGCCTGAATCGAAAAGCGGCGATTAGACGCGGCAGATAAGAAGCTGCGGTTGCTGCGAAGATGGCAATCAGCAGCGCTGTGGAGACGCGGTGGTACCCGATATAAAACAGCAAAATCACCGGCGCAATTTGCCCGAGTGTTAACAGAATAGAGAACGGAAGTATATTCTTTGGCGCTCCCAAACCTTCTGTTGCGTTTTTTAGTAATCCGGTTACGACCTCGCCGGCGCTGTGGTACATCCGGCAGGAGGCAACACCTGTCGCGTCGCAAAGATCTGTTTTGAAGCCGGCGCGCCGGAATGCCCGCGGTAGCATGAGACCATCGTGGCGAGATGCGCGAATAGCCGCATGTCCGGCCGCTCGCCGATACGCCTCGCGATTGGCCAAAAAAAGTTGCCCGCAACCGGCGCCAAAGGCGGGCTTCAGTGAGTCGCGCATCCGATCCAGCGGCAAGAATCCGAGCAGCAGGAAGTGCATCAGCGGCAAAAGTAGCTGTTCGAAGGGCGTCACCGTAATCTCGCGCGGGAATCCGCTGATCAGCGATGCGCGGCTTGCACGAAGCGCCGCTATCATGCGCGCTACGCCATCGCGCTGCAGCCGCACATCAGCATCAACGAAGCACAGCAGGGGGTTCTTCGCTAATCCGGCAAGAACAAAACACGCGAATTGCTTGCCGCACCATCCAGCCGGCATAGGGGGCGAACTTGCCAAAACAATCCGGGGATCTGTGCGCGCGATCTCGCGGACAATCGCAGCCGTCTCATCTTCCGAGTGGTCATCGAGGACAATGATTTCAAAATCCACGCCTTCACTGCACAGCCCAGCGCGAAGGCAGGATTCGATCGAACGTTGCTCGTTGCGGGCGGGAATGAGAATCGAAACGGACTCCAGGACGGCCGGATCCGGAGGGAGCGTGTAGAGCCGCAGGTTCCGCAAAAAGACGGCAGCTGGAACAATGGCGCACACTAGGGCGCAGATCGTCAACAGCGTAAGGAGCGTCACCGGCGTCCATGTTCCGGGTGCCACTGTTTTCGCTGCCACCTTGCTGTCACAGCGCGCCACAGCTCGTACGGTCCGCCGACACCGGCGTTTCCTTGCAGCAACTGCTCAAAATTGCTCGCACGTCGTTGCTGTACCCGCTCCGACAGCGCGTCCACTGTCGCCTGCAGCGAGCGCCTGAACGCCGCGGTCCACTCGGCTGGCAGGTGATCGACGCCGCGCCCGAACACCGCCTCGCCAAAGCAGGCAAATGCTTCGGGATAACGCTCGTTCCAGAAGCAGCACTCGAGAGCGATAGGCAGCATCACAAACCTGCCCGCGTTACGAGCCACATGGCCGATTCCCGGTTCAAGAACAACCGGCCGCCGGACGTCGGTAAATTCGCCCTGAGCTGTAACCCAGAACGCGCCATCGGGACGGCTAATGGTGGCGCTGCTCAATTCGAGAAATCGCGAGACGCCCCGCCGAGTGCCGCGTTCGATGCCGAAAAACCCGAGCCGCTCGAAAAATCTGTACTTGGCTAAGCCCTCGGCTGCTATTGGCGCGGCGTGTTGCCGATCGGGAAAAAAACGTTGGCTTAGGTGGAGTGCGAGCAACGGATCCCACCAGGACGGATGATTTAGACAGAGCAGCAGAGGCATACCAGAGAACCCGTCAACATCCGTCAGCCGAAGTAGATGAAGACCGTGAAAATTGCGCCGCAAATACCAGCTCACGTACCGCGCAAACCAGGCAAGTAGACGTTTGCTAACACGCGGCGCAGTGTCCGTTCCGCTGGTCACGATATGCCTGGCTTTGTTTTAGGTACGATCTGATCTCGATCGAGGCGGTCGGCCGCAATCCATCCGGACATCAGCACCATCGGCATGCCCGGTCCGGGATGCGCCGCTCCTCCAGCGAGATAGAAGCCTTGCAATTCCGGATCGTGGTTGGCCGGCTTAAATCCGCCCCGCAGCCGCCCATGGCTGGCGATCCCGTAGATCGCACCATTCCACACTGCGTAGCGCGACCCGATGTCTTCGGGCGTTAGAAAGCGGTCCACTTCAATCGTCGATTCGAGATCCTCGAGACCGGCGGTTCGGGCTAGTTTCTCGAGAATCACGCGCCGGTAGCCCGGGAACATTTCTTTCCAGTTATGTGAGAACCGAAGGTGAGGCGCGTGTACGAGAACGTATAGAGCCTCTCCGCCGGCTGGAGCGACACGGGGTTCGGTGCTAGCGGGCGCGCACACGTAACAGGTGGGATCGGGCGCTAAACAGTGCTGATCATAAATGGCGTGAAACTCCTCAGCCGAGTTGCGCGAGAAAACGAAATTGTGATGCGCAAGTTGAGGATACCGACGCTTGAGGCCGAGATAGAGGACCACGCCGGAACAAGCGGGCTCGTAAGAGCGCCTGCGGTTGAAGCTTCGAGCGAACGGCCCGTTCAGTAGCTCACGATAGGTCCTCACCGCATCCGAATTCGCTACTACCGCGGCGAGCGGAACGAATTCGCCGGCTTCGGTTTCAATGCCGGTTACGCGGCCTGCAACCGTTGCAATGCGCGTGACAGCGACATTTGTCCGAAACTCGACGCCGTATTCGCGAGCGAGTCTTTCAAGCGCCTCGGGTATAGCGCGCGTTCCCCCTAGCGGGTACCAAACGCCTTCACTGCGCTGCATGTGCTCGATCGCGTAGAGGATGGCAGGAGCTTTCTCGGGTGACGAACCTACATATTGCACCATGTGTTCGAGCATTTGAGCGATTCGTTCGTCCTTGACTTCTCGCCGGATTGCCCCCTGGACAGTTTGCCCGAGTTTCATGTGGCTGAGGTCCCGCAACAGGCTCAGGTTACGGAGCGAGCCGGATTGGAACGTATCGCGCATACTTCCGATTGAGCGCCAGAAGAAGAAACGGTTCGATATAGAGTGCAACTCTTCAGAGATCTGTCCCAGCCGCTCGTAAGACGCGATCGTCTCCGGCGAAAACCCTGCTAAGTGCTCACGCATCTGCGCGGCATTGCCATAAAGATCCACAGTGCTGCCGCCCTCGAAGAAGCAGCGCCATTGCGGCTCAAGTTGCACCAGTTGCAAGTAATCCTCAAGCTCCCGGCCCGCTTCCGCGAAAATCTTGCGCAGAACCGAGGGACAGATGAGAATGGTCGGCCCCATGTCAAAGCGGTATCCGCCTTCTCTCAAAACTGCCGCTTTGCCGCCCAGCCAGGAATTCTTTTCAAACACGGTGACGCGGTACCCACGCGCGGCCAGAACGCAGGCCGCGCTTAGCCCGCCCAAGCCGGAACCGATGATGCCGACGCGGTGAATCGATTCAAGATGCATTGCGTCGTCCTTTCCACAAGATCCGGGACAAGCGTAGCCAGGCGCGCATCCGTGTGCTCAAGGACGTGGAGTAGGAAGCCATGAGATAGCCGGCGAAGAGCTCCTGCGCATTGCCGGGTAACGGTTCAAGATGGCGCAAGCGCTTTCTGCCCTGGATAACGATGGTCTTGAGCGCGGTGAACTGACGCAACCCCTCGACGCCGCGTGTCGTCCCGAAGCCACTTTGTCCGCGTCCGCCGAACCCGGCGCGAGGGTCCGCAGTAGGCATGATCATGTCATTCACGACAACTATCCCCGCATGGATTTTCGCCGCGAAAGTGAGTGCGTGTGCCGGTGGCCCGAAAACAGAAGCGCCCAAGGCATAGCGAGATTGAGCGGAATAAGCAAGCGCCTCTTCATCTGTTTCGTAGCTTGTGACGGGCAGATACTCGGAAACTTCGGGAGCGTGGTCCTGCAAAAGGCGCTCAAAGCGCTCAGCAACACGGGCAGCCACAAACAGACGACGCGGCGCAATACAGGTGTCTCCGTCGTTCCACCGCAAGCCGAACGCAATAGCAGACACCGCCCGCCGGAGATCTGCTTCCGCTTGCACAAAGACCGGATCGCATCCGGAGAGCTCTAAGATTACGGGAGTCAACCTGTCCGCGGCCTGCCGGTATACTGCCCGGCCGCTATCAGACGAGCCAGTCAGAACAATTTTGTCAACGCCTTCGGCGATGAGAGATTTCGCCGAATCGATATCTTCGTCCAAAACGACCAACACGTCATTCGGCAGACCGGCGCGCCGTGTTAGGTACTGGAACTGTTGCATCACTGGGTAGGCGTCACGCCCGGGTTTTATGAGCACGGCGTTTCCCGCTACAAGAGCTTGTAAGGCCTGCACACCTGCTAGGAACAACGGATAGTTCGCCGGCCCGATGATCAGGACCAGCCCGATTGGATCCTGGCGTTCTTCAATGGCGATGCCGCGCAGCCAAAACGGGTAGCGTCTGGCAGGAAGCGTACGCGATGCGAGTAGGCTTGACGCTTCTTGTTCTAAAAAACGACAAGCTTCGGCCAATGGAATCAACTCGGCCGCGAGTCGTTCTGCTCGATTCGTTTTCAACCTAATTGGGAAAGTATCGAGTAGCGCATCCGCGGAAGCTGCCAATTCGTTACGGATGCGCCGAATGATGCTCAACCGATCCAGCAAGCTCACTTTCGCCCAACATGCCTGTGCAGCGCGGATGCGAGAGATGACTGTTTCACTTCGTTCTGCAACGGCAACCATCACGCCGCCCCCGCATAGGTCGGCTCGTCTGCCGAAACTTCGGTACATGGAAAAGGGATGCCCAGATCTTCCAGAAGTAAGCGTGAGCTGATGCGTGCGGACTCGAAAATAACAGGCAATCCGCTGCCAGGATGTGTACTGCCGCCAACCAGATACATTCGCTCGATGTCGTCAAATCGATTGCGCGGACGTAAATGAAGCATTTGCGACCAAGTGTGAGCGAGGCCGAATACCGCTCCTTTATATAGCTCGAAACCCGTGTCCCAATCCGCCGGTGTGATGATACGCTCGTACTCGATCCGAGAACGAATGTCTGTAGCGCCAATTTCTGATAATTTGTTCAGAATCAATTCCCGGTATCTTGGCCGCTCGCTCTCCCAATCGATGCTGCCTGTGTGGTGCGTGACAGGTACTAGAACGTAAAACGTGCTTTTGCCGGACGGCGCGAGGGTTGGGTCGGTCACGCACGCGTTCTGCACGTAGTACGACGGATCTTCGGAAAGGGTATGAGTCGTGGCGATGTCTCGCATGTTGCGGGCATAGTCTTTTGCAATGTAGATCGTGTGATGAGAGATGTTTTCGTAACGGCCGCGCAAGCCGAGGTACATCATGAACGCCGAGCAGGACATCGATTTCTTCGCCAGTTTGTGGTCGCGCCAGCGCCGTCGTAATTGATTGGGCACTAGGCGCGTCATCGCGCGCGCGAAATCCGCATTCAAAACAATGGCATCCGCATTATAGGCGCCGTGAGCCGTTCTAACTCCAACTGCCTTGCGTCCGTGAAACAAAATTTCGTCGACCGGCTCATTCAAGCGTATGGTTGCGCCCAGCTCCTTTGCGATGCGCCCCAGTGTTGCTGTTACAGAGCCGCATCCGCCGCGCGGATGATAGACGCCGTATTCGTACTCGAGGAAGGACAGAATTGTAAATAAACTTGGGCACTCAAACGGCGACATGCCGAGATACTTGGATTGAAACGAAAAGGCAAGCCGAATCCGCGGGTCTGAGAAATAGCGGCTCAATTCCGAATCCAATGAGCGCCACGGTTTCAGCCACGGCAAGAGACCAAGCATGTTTAGACGGAATGTGTCGCGCCAGCTATGGAATGGCGATTCCAGAAAGGGCCGGAAGCAATCTAGTTTCTTGCGATTGTCGAGCAAGAAGGCAGGAATGCGGGATGCATCCTGCGGACTCATCTGCGCGACGGCGGATTGCAGTGTACGCAGATTAGACGTGGTGATAAGTTCTCCACCTCCTCCAAAAACGAGCCGATAATGTGCATCGAGTCGTATGAGATCGAGTTCGCGCCACAAGTTGTAGCCCACGCTCCGCAAGAGTTTTTCTAGAACCTGCGGATAGTGAAAGAATGTGGGCCCGTGATCGAAGCGAAATCCTTTTTGACTAAAGGTGGAAGTTCTGCCACCCAGATGGGGCAGGCGTTCGATGACAGTGACGCGAACGCCCGACTTCGCCAACAGTGCGGCCGCCGTAAGACCTCCCGGGCCAGCTCCGATTACAACAACGTGATGCGACAAGTAACTGCTCCTTAACGTTTGCCGGCCAATCGACTAACGCATGACGCGCGGTATCTATGCTCCGTCGGAGCCGTGCAGCTTCACCAGCTTGTTGTACAGGCCAAGAAGCAGAAAGGTCGGCGCCCAATGGCCGACAAAGTTCGCTTTGCGCTCCTCGCCAGTTAATTGAAATACCAGCGAAGTGGCTATAGAGCCGAAGGCAGCCCACAACCAAACATCCGACGGCAGTTTCGCCGTCTGTTGCTCGATGCTGCGTGCCAGCGGCCCTTCTCGATGTTCTTCACGTGGGTTTGAGCGGGGCTCTCTTGCAAGTTCTGAAGTCATCTGTGTGTGTCCTTCCTGTGTTCTTAGAAGATGTAACTCTGGAAGCCGGGGCGCGCGAGTAAACCGCACGGGCCAATCTCAGCGACCACCCTATCGGCTGCGCAGATCAGGTTTAACTTTGTCGTCGGAGATAGTCGCTGTTCCAGGCTCATGACTTGATCCTAGGGACAAAGCGATTTACTGTAAAGAAAAACAGAAACCCGATTTTCGCAGACCTCAAAACACGCCACAAAAATTGATCAACAGGAAAACAAGATAGAAATGGAATCCGCAACAATCAGGGAAGGTCTGAAGCGTTACTCAATCGGAGAGAAACTGCGACGGTTGCGGCTGCGCAAGAGCATGGGCTTGAGCGAGTTAAGTAAACATACCGGGCTTTCCGCATCGTTACTGTCCAAGCTCGAACGCGACCTCATGCATCCAACCCTTCCTACTCTTCTGCGCATCGCTCTCGTGTTCAGCGTCGGGCTAGAGTACTTCTTCAATCCTGAACCCAAACCGATAATAGAGATCATCCGCAAACGAGTGCGCCTGCGCTTTCCCGAAGCAGCAGACAAACGCCACCCGGCATATCATTTTGAAAGCCTGGACTTTGCGGCGGAAAACCGAAAGCTGAATGCATACTATGCCGAGTTTGAGGCAGTCGAAACATCACACCTGCGTAAGCACGAGCATCCGGGAATCGAATTTCTTTTTCTCATTTCCGGCAAACTGGTATTGCAAGTGGGCGATGATGAGCCCGAGTTAGCGGAAGGAGACGCGATCTATTTCGACTCAGCGGTTCCGCACTCCTATCGCAGAGTCGGATCGCGCAGGACGACCGCGCTCGTCGTTGTGACGACTTGAGAGAACCTCATTCGCGGGTGCCCGTGCGAGCCGCAGCGTTTGGTATCGAATTACGGAAGAGATATGGAGCATCCTTCTTCGCACCAGGCGTTAGATACCCTCGGGCCCATCAAGCCCGCTGGGTCTGTCAGGTCGATCTATCGCGCGGCACTTCTGTCTACGATTCTGGAATCGGCTTGGAAGCGGCGATAGTCGAAGTAGGTCGTCTCGCTTTGCAGGTTCACCCGCGCGAAACCGAGCCGCGCAGAAAAGGCTCCCACGATTCGGCCGGACCGCCAGACATCGTCATTTACCTTCACTTATTCGAAAGCTATGCGCGAACCTGCGTGAATGCGCGAGGGAAACAGGCCGAAGTTGATCTTTCCAGGCGCCATCGTTTCCACCTTGGTCCAGCGTCCACCTGCCTTGTCGATCCAAAGGCGTTGGCTGACACCTCGGACGGGCCTTACAGGATCAGAGATGGGCATCTTCTCGCCACGCTCAGATTCCCTGACCCCACATCGGCGGCCAATTTCTGAGCCTTCGCCCAGATCAGGCCGGCCGAAATCCTGGAAGTTGCCCCACACTCGTTCGGCTCGGCCGGGTCAGGTCTCGGCGCAGAAGTACACTGTCCCGCCCTCGCGGTATTCGCGGCGTCGATCGTTTTATTGATTGCCGCGCTGTTCAGAGTGGTTCCGTCGCCGACACCTCCGAACTTGGTTATGTCGAAGAGTCGCCGGCGTGACCGACGGGGCCGCTACGCCTGCAACCGGCGTCAAAAATCTCACTTTGAGTACTGCAAACTCCGTGTTCGCGGGCCTAACGGCGCAGGGTTAAGTTGAACCTTGCGTATCAAACCGTTTTTAACGTACGATGATCATTTCGTAAACTGTTGCATTTATTACACGAATCAGCACTCACGAGCAAGCCGGCTTCCTGTCTGCAACCGTTATCCAGCAACAGGTGGACAAAATCCTGCAGAGCGCGGCATTCAGCGGCTCGGAGGTACTCCGGAACCTGCTTTCATTTCTCACCAGACATTCTATCGAGCGGTCTGGCGAGGTAAGGAAGGAATACGAAATCGCTGTAGCTGTGCTCGGGCGACCGAGGGGTTTGATCCCCCGTACGGACTCTGCAGTGCGCGTTCACGCAGGACGCCTGCGCGCGAAGTTAGCCGAGTACTACATGTCGGACGGCGCCGAGGATCCGATCGTCATTGAGGTCCCTAAGGGCTCGTATCACATTTCCTGGCGCTACCGAGCAAGCGAAGTACCTGCCCCGACACGAGCTTCTGACGAAATGCGGCCATACCCGTCGTCGTGCCCGCCCCACATGGTTCGCGCACGCGGTTCGCCCTCGGATTCGCCACGGCGGCCATTTTGACCTGCGTCGTGTGGGGAATCGTCACAGTTATGCATCCGAAACCGGTGCCAGCAGCTGTCGAGGCCTTCTGGAAACTGTTCTTCCGATCTCCTCAACCACCCCTAATAGTCTTTCTGTAATCATCGGTTCGCGGGATCGTCTGCAACCGGGCTTCGATGGTTCCGTGAAGGGGTCGACTCTCCATCTGACAGCAACGACACTTACTCCGGGACCGGGACCGTCATGGCAGTAGGACAACTGACCGGGCTATTCTCTCTTCAGGGCCATTCCGCGCGATTGAAGCGCGCGGAGCTCCTGACGTGGGATGAGGCAAAAGATGCGACGTAATTTTCGTGGGGGCACCGGAGGCCAATTCCCGGCTTCGCGAGATGGCTCCCCTCGAGTACTTCAAGTTCAAGTCTTCCTACGAACAACCGGATTTTGGGACCGGCGCCGTTCGGAACCTTCATTCGCGCGCCGGCGAGCAGCCCATCTATCTCGGGTCATCAAGGCCTTTCGCATTCAACTATGCCGTAATCGCCCTCCTGCCGAACCAGAACCCGGAAAGGAAGGTCCTCATTCTTGCCGGTACGAACACCTATGGATGCCAGGCAGCTGCCGAGTTTGTGCTCTGTAGTGAACTGGTGCGGGATCTCTATAACCGGCTAGGTACCGCTGTGGGCGGCAAGCTTCCGGACTTCGAAGCGTTGATGGAAGTCAAAATCAGCGGCGGCGTACCGATGGAGCCACACATCATTGCGGTTCGTCCGCGCACGGCGGCGGGTTCCAACAAATAGGCAGATCCCTCTTCGATTCAGCACGTTCCGAAACGTTAACAACGGTCTTCTACAAAGCTTCAACTTGACAGCATTCGTCGTTGGGTAAATCATCGCCTCAGTCTCCCCAGTACTTCGGGAAAAGAGGGTCTCCATGAAAACGCGTGTTGGGCTAGTCCTGCTTGCACTTGCCTGTTCGGCCTTGGCCCAGGTGAATATGAGCAATTTGGTGGGCGCCGTACGAGACAGTTCCGGCGCACCCGTGCCGGGCGTCACGGTTAAGCTGACGAACGTTGCCACCGGCGCGATCCGCCAGGAAGTTACCGATGATTCCGGTCTTTACCGGGCGAGCCTGCTCGAAGTGAGAACCTACAATCTCGAAGCTGAGAAACCGGGGTTCAAGAAGATCGTCAAGGCTGGGATCGCCCTGCAGGTGGGTGAAACGACTACCGAGGACTTAACGCTGGAGCTAGGCGGCGTGTCGCAGACTGTGACGGTGACAGGAGAAAGCGAACAACTCCGGACCGAAACCGGGTCAGTCGGCAGCACGACCTGCGAGGCCCTGGCATCGGGATGTGGGACATCACGCTCGCGAAAGATACTCTGATCACCGAACGCGTAAGTTCCGGCTTGAAGCGCAGGCGTTCAACGCGCTCAACACTCCCTTCTTTGGCAATCCGAATGCCACCGCGACCAGCACGAGCTTCGGACAGATTACAGGTCTTTACTCAGGTAGCGCATCGCGAAACATCCAGCTTGCCGCCCGAGTCAGTTTCTAGATGGGTGTGCGGAAGATAGTTTGCGCGGCGGCCGTCCTTGTTATTTGCTGGACGGGTGGATGGCTCTCGGGTGAGAGCAAACCGAGCAAGCGCGCCGACTGGATGCAGTCCGCCAAATGGGGCGTCATGACCCACTATCTGGCCGACTGGCAGGCGCAAATGCATAGCTTGGAAATGAATGTCGACCAGTGGAATAAGCTGGTCGACAACTTCAACGTCGAGCGCGTCGCCGAGCAGTTAAAAGATGCCGGAGCATCCTATTATCAGATCAGCATCGGTCAGAACTCCGGATATTATTTGTCGCCCAATGCCACTTACGACCGGATAACGGGAATTCACCCGAGTAAGTGCTCTCGCCGCGACTTAGTCGCGGACCTTTACACGGCATTGCACAAACGCGGGATCCGCCTCATGGTATACCTGCCATCCGGCGCACCGAACAAAGACGAAGCCGCCGAGCGAGCGCTCGACTGGCGCAACGGACCGTTCGACAACCGCGAGTTTCAACTCAAATGGGAATCGGTGATTCGGGAATGGTCCTCTCGTTGGGGCACCAAGGTATCGGGATGGTGGTTTGACGGCTGCTACTTTCCGAACTCAATGTACCGGTCACTGCAGCCTCCCAATTTTGCAAGTTTTGCCGCGGCAGCCCGCCTGGGTAATCCGAACGCGGCACTGGCATTCAACCCCGGTGTCATTTACCGCCTCATTTCGATCACACCGGACGAAGACTTCACAGCCGGCGAGATCGACAAGCCTGAGATGGTCACCATACGGCGAACCGTGGACGGCCGTATCGACGGCACGCGCATCCAGATGCTCAGCTTTCTGGGCGAAAAGTGGGGCGGCGGCGAGCCGCGTTTTGCATCGGACCAGGTGGTCAGCTACAGCAAAAAACTCTGGGACGCAGGCGGCGCCGTAACCTGGGATGTACCTGCGGAGCTCGACGGCACGCTGATGCCACAATTTATCCCTCAGTTGCTGGCCCTGAAGGAAGCCGCCCCGCAGGCACATTGATCCTCAGGATCGCAGCTTGACTGCGCTCTTCGTCGCTCCACCTTCAAAAGCGAGGGAAGATCTGGCGCGCGACAAATCTCCGCTATCGATGGTGATGGCTTCGCTTCCGTTGCCTTCCACCCTCAAGAACACCGCCGCGGGTGTTACCACGCGCGCTGCTGTTAACAGGACATGTTTCGAATTGATGAAACGCAGCGTCGATTCAGCCTCAGCGTTCCCCTCTACACTCAATCCGTTGATCGCGGCATCTTCCACACCGTCGAAGATCAGTGCCGGACGCAGGTCGGGCGAACTGACCTGAAACCGCACATTTTGCATCGTCACGGCGCGAGCATTCCGTGCATACAAACCGTAAGCAGGCATTGGTCCCAGCATGAAGTATTCGCCCGCTATTTGAGGCAGATCGCGGCGCGCCGCGTCGGCGGCGGTTCCGCCTCCACCGAAAGTCAGGTGAACATTTGAGAACGTGATGTTCTCGACAACTGCTCCCCCAACGGCGTTCAGCGTGATACAGGAATGGCCCTCGCCGGGCCGGTACCCCGACTCGAACGGCACGTCAGGAAGTTGCGCGGGATTCGTAGTAACAGTCCCCTGGATATTGCTGAAAGAGATGTTCCGGACCACCGGCGGGTCTGTGCTTCTGTTTGTCCTAGCCTCTTCCGCGCTGCTTCGGGCGGACGGACCCGCGCTGATGTGAATTGGTCCGGTTACGTCCTGCAGCACCAGGTCTGAAAAGGAGATGTTTTCAAAGCGCGATCCGGGACTGCCGTGGAACTTGATAGGGCAGCCGTACACCTGGTACAGAACACAATTCGAAACCGAAATATTCTGCGCCACACCGCCGCCGAAACGGAACACAGACCATCGTGTGCTGAAAGTCGAATTTGTAACCGTAACATACTGGCAGCTGCCAAACAGCGCGCAGGCATCATCCTGGGATTCGATAATGCAGTTGCTTACGCTCACATGCTTGCAGCTGATAAAGTGAAACCCGTCGTTGTTTCCGTTTACGCGATTGTGAATGTAAATGCCGTTCATGTGGACGCGGTGGCTCTGGATAACCCGGATGCTGTGATACGCGCTCTCGACTAGTGAGATGTTGCGAATTGCGAGATTCTCGCAACGGTAGCACAGCACGTGATACGGCCTGCGGTTGCCGCCCAGACCGCTGGGTGGCGGAGTACCTCTGACTTTGGAACGAAACTGAAAACCCTGCCCATCGATAATCCCGGGTCCTTCGATGGCGACGTTCTTCGCATCTACCGCAAACAGCAGGGCCCAGTTACCGTCCTCCAGGGTCGAGTCACCGTGCAGCGGAATGGCGTCCACCGGATGATACTGTTTGCCATCCGCGCTTCCGAGCAACTTACCGCCCGCCGCGATATGGAAGCTCACGTTACTCTTCAGTTCCAACGTACCGGTGTGAAAAATACCCGCGGGAAGAAGGACGGTCCCACCGCCATCACCATGGCACGCGTCAATCGCTGCCTGAATGGCCGTGGTGTCCAGCATCTTACCATCGCCGGCAGCACCGTAGTCACGTACGTTGTAAATGCCCGCCCCAAGCTCGTTTCTCGGGATTGAAGGTCGTGCAGATTGCGCCCCTGCGTCTCGAGCGCCGATTAGGCCAGCCGACCCAGACAGAAGCGCGGCTGACCGGAACCCGCCTAACCACTCACGTCGACCGGGGGAAAGCTTATGTTTCGTATCCATAACAATACTTTGTACTTCGCAGACAAAGGCACCGAGAGGCCCAGCGGAAAAGTAGTTTGGCACAACACACCGGCGCCGGAAGGCTCCGATAGGACGGAGTACCGTTGCAGACCAAGAGTCCCCGTTCTGGGAAATGTTAGCGTTAACATTTCCATGATACGCTCCGGTTAACCCGGTGCGGAGGTTCTCTCGGTGCTCCGCCTGGCCGGCTCGTGTGCTTCAGCTCGAGTAACGCCGTTGAGCTAAGGATCTGGATCGTGCCCTCGTATGTCAGAGTTTGTCTCGTGACGCTCCGGGCAGCCAGAGACGGTAAACGGCATCGGGGCTGTCGCACACTGGGCGAGGCTGAGGATGTTACCGTTTCCGTCATAAGAGTAGCTCGAAGCCGCATAAGCCTGGCCACCGCCGTTTAGCACGGCTACCTGTGAAGGCAGGCTCAACAGGTGAGAGCTGTTCCTTACGTACGACGATCCGATCTTTGCACAATGTAGGGGGAGTGTGCGCCTGGCTCGAAAATGGCCTACAGCGCGCGTAATCCAGGGTGCCCGTTTGTCGTGTCTTTCGAGTGACACGGTATGACGGAAGTGAAAACGGCATGGAACAAGGCGGCGGGTGTGCCGGCCTTGCTCGTACATGACCTCGGCAAACGGCTGTTCGCAACCTGGTGCAGGCAGGGATTTCCGAAAGGGGCCATGGAAATCGGTGGTCACAAGACCCGCAGCATCTTCGACTGCCAAAGCATTACCGACGAGAACAAGATAAGGGAAGACGGGAAAAGATGGTCTCCTATCTCGCGGAGAAAGAAGCCACGGCTCGGTGAAAAGGCACAGTCGCGAAAAGTAGGCACAGTTCCCGATAAACTGGACAGTGCCAATTCCGATAAGGCTCTAGTCGTTCAGCGACTTACCCTGGTGCGCCCGGAGTGATTCGAACACCCGACCTTCTGGTTCGTAGCCAGACGGACGCACAAAGGTCGGGCTTTATCTACTTTGAGCATCGTTGCTAGGCAATGCTCAATCGTCTCCTAAATCTGAGAGTTATGAGTTCCTGCGGATTTCGGGCTAGCAATAGGGAAAAGCGCTTCTATGCAGTGCGTGGGCATAGTATTGGGCATAGTCGTACAATTCGAGGCAGCGCCGACCTCCACCTGAGTGTTCAGGGTAGAAACAGTGCTGGGTCTAAGATGCTCGGTGGACTCTGGGAAAGTGTTACGGCAGCTGCCGGGCGGCTTGAAGAGGCTGGTCTAATCCGCCGCTGCCGGGGCCGCATTATCATTCTGGACCGCAAAGGTCTCGAGCCCGCGGCTCGCGAGTACTATCGCATCGGGGAGGACGAATTCGACCACTTATTCAATCGACAAAAACCTCAATCTGGCAAGCCGGCGGCCACTTCAGAACAGGCCAGTTGAAAAGCGCATTGCCTTTGTTGCAGTGCCGTCGGAGTGCTTCGTTCTCGGGTTCTTGGCCTTTCTGGAACGACACCTCCGCCAAGGCGTTGGCCCGCGCTCTTGAAAACCATTTAAATCGTTATGCTGATTAGTTACATTGCGCGAAGCAATGGTTCGACCTACACGGCTTTCGGCAATTCAAGGGCCAAGTGTGTTCAGGCGCCTCGGAGAAAGGAAGTGATTTATGGCGCCGATGACAAACCCCGTGGAACTCCGCAAGAGGACGCGATCATCTCGCGACTCAGACCATCGCCAGGACAATCGCCCGTTAGCATAACAAGTTACATTGGCTTTGCTGGGCAAGAGCCCGAAGGAGGGTTACTGGCTACTGTATCCAACCCTGGATATGAGTCAGTCCGTCGAAATCAACGAGGCGGATATTGTTCACTCTGAGCAGTTGCTGCCCGATCGCTCTCCCTTCGGAAGTCTCGGTGGAACGCAAGTGCTTGTCAAGGCGACCGCCAGCGTCACGACATCAAAGACCATATCAGTGGTTTATCCCGCCAATGAACCTGCAGATGAATTTGACCTTGATGTAGAGTTGGGCACGGCAGTGACACCAGCCGTTTATCCCTACACAAAGGCGGTAACTTGCCAAACTTGCAAGACGAATTGCAGCCCTACTTGCCCAGTGAAGACCTGCATAACATGCGCAACGTGTCAGACCCGTTGCGGAACTTGCGTTGCGATGCGGAGTCGCACAACACACTTGCCACACCTGCGCGAATACCTGCATGTGCTAGCGCATAACCAACAAGATACATGTCCGGCAGTAGCGTATTGCCGGTGAACTTCGCGGGACGATCTCGCGTTCGCTCCAAGTGATCTGGAAACTTGCCATCGGGGACGATCTGGCACTTGGGCATCCCGGGTCGTCGATGATGTTGCTGATCGGCTGAGGGGCTCACAGATCCTCGAAAGAGCTGTAGCCAAGGACTATCGCGCCCTGCGGTTCTTAAATGACTTCGGGTGCGCAACGCCTCACTTTGCGAGGTCGTTTGCTTTCGGAATTAGGTTGGGAGTTGTGGATCGGAGATGGGGCCCAGATTGCAGCTATGCGAGTCCGCAAGCAAAAGACTGATCGGCAGGACACTCAGTTTCTGCTGAAGCTGATGATGGGAGGACCGGTTCCCGCGAGTATGGATGCCCAGCCCGAAGAATCGAGATCTGCGTCAGCTGCTATGGCATCCACGCCATTTTGCTGCCCGAGACAAACGGTCTCTGGGTCCAGCCGCCCACCGGCTTCCGCTCGCTGAATGCGGCTTGGCTCGAGGCGCACTTTCTGCGCCGCTTGCGCGGCTGGCGTTCGAATGGGTTCATATGCTCGGCACCGACCCGGGCCGGGAATCTTTTTGACATGCAAGGGCAGGGACAGCGGGCTTGGTGCTGCCGGTATTGCGGGAGCGGGAGTGTCGTCGCGCGGATTCTGTCGCGAGCTATCACCGGTGGCGGCATTCGCTGCGCTACTTTGGCGGGCTGCGGGAACGGATGGTAGAGCGAGACCGCTGCAGTCCACTGTGTCTCGACGAGTGCGGGCGCGGGTCGAATGCCGTCTGGTCGTGCATCACCGCCGGCCGGGCATCCAATCAGACGCGACTGCATATTGCGCTCTGCCGCCGGTGTCATCTCGAAATCCATCGCCGGCTGCAACTCCCGGGTCTGTATTCGGATCTCTTTTTTCGGTTGTGGCGGGAACGGCATCCGGATCTCCACGCACAGCTCCGCTTGCCGCTCGCCGCATGAATCCTCCGCCTCGACCGCAGCTGCCTGTGCAGGTGGCGGAGGCTCCGAGCCGCTGCTTGCTGCGGTGCTGGCTACCATCACCTCCGAAAAACCAAAGTAGCGTGTAGGAAAGCTTAGGAGAATTTTGCACTGGACTGCCGCGCAGCAGCACGAACCACTCTCCAAAAGTCTTTTGGAAAACTGGCGCGAAGAATTGCTCCTGCGCGGTTTGTCAGTCTCGTCCGTCAATCAGCGCTTGAGTGCGGTGCGCTGGCTGCTGGGCCAGGCGGCTGATCGCGGCGCGCTTTCGACCGAAGAAGCCCAGCGGCTCGCCGCCTGCTCCAATGTGAAGCAGAGTAGACAACGGCTGGGAAAATGGCTGAACGACAAAGAGGCCGGCTAGTTATTGAGCGTTCCCGATCCTGGCACGCGCTTGGGCTTGCGGGATCGTGCGATCTTGGCATTGCTGGTGGCCTGTGACTTGCGCCGCGAGGAACTCGTGCGCCTCGAGGCTTTCCATCTGCAGCTGCGCGAGGAGCGGTGGGTCTTACTGGATATTCGCGGGAAGGGAAGACGGATGCGCACCGTGCCGGTGCCGCACTGGGTCAAACAGCTGCTCGACGCCTGGTTGGCCGAGAGCGGAATTAAAGAGGGGCCGCTGTT
>JAFAUR010000851.1 GCA_019243205.1 Acidobacteriaceae bacterium
GGGGTTGAGTGCGGCGGCTCAAGACTGGTATCACGACCGGGACGAGCGCTACCACGGTGAGGGCTGGCGATCTCAAATCTTCGTGCAGGTAAGGTCAGATCTCGACCATGTCTGGAGTGCCCGGCATGCCAGCGACAAGGAACGCAATCGCCTGGAGCGGACCAAACAGGAGTTGACACAGCTTCAAGCGAAGCTGGATGCGGGACGCTTCGATAACGGCACCCTCAACGACGTCATCGACAGCATCCGGAAGTCGGCGAACGATGATCGCTTATCGCCGCGTGATCGAGCGGTACTCAGCGATGACGTGAACCGGCTGAAAGATTATCAAGATAACCACAACCACTGGAAGCGGTAACGAACATCGCGCGCGGTCCGCTAATCCGCCGCCGGTGCCAACATCGGATTGATACGCGAGGCTGCGACCCGTACCATTTGCACCATCCGCACTGAAGAGCAGTGCCTGTTAACTTCCCGTTGCTGCTGAACGCGCTTAGGGCCCGCCTTTCCCCTAGCGACGGCGCAGGAACTCTCTTCAACTGACGTGGAACTTTCCTGTGATCCTCGACGTACCCATCCAGCGGGGAGGATACGAGTGAAGTGTACGGTTGTTGCATTCTGCTTCTTGATCTTCGGTTGTCTTCGGGTGCTTGGGCAGAACCCTTCTTTCAATGGCCGGTGGATCCTCATTGAAGATTTCTTCGGCACTCCGCGATACCTGCGCCTGCAAGTGGAACAGAATGGATCAAAGATCTCGGGCGAGCTCAACGGTGACAAACTTGATGGCGCCGCGGAAGGCCGCAACATTCATTTCGTTGCGCACACTGAGCAGAAAGACACCTTCGAACTCCAGGGCAGCTTGGAAGGAGGGATTTTGAAGGCGACAATGATCAATACGGAAGCGTCCAATCCGGACCATCCGTACCGGTTCAGTATCACGGGACAGCCCGCGCCGCCTCTGGAACACGGCACACCTCAGCACCACGAATTCAAGCCGACGGTGTTTTACAGGCAATTCTCAGCTCTGAATAAACCTGTTCTGACGCTCGCGCCCGGCGATACCATTCACACCACGACTGTGGACGCCGGCGGCACTGACGAGAACGGCGTCCGCCGAGTCGCTGGAGGCAATCCGGAGACCGGACCCTTCTACATCAAAGGCGCGATGCCTGGTGATGTGCTCGTTATTCACATCAATAAACTGCGCTTGAACCGCGATTGGGCCATCAGCGATGATTTCCTCGTCGACCGGAGCGTTACGCCCGACCTCGCGGTCAAGATGAAAGGTGTTGGGAAAGATATCAAATGGCATCTCGATCTGGCAAACGCTACAGCGTTTCCCTCCAAACCGGGCGATCACCTGACCCGGTTTCGGGTTCCGCTAAAGCCGATGCTCGGCTGCATCGCTGCCGCCCCGAGCATCTCGCAAGCTCCTCCGCCCACAGGAGATTCCGGGTTTTTCGGCGGCAATATGGATTTCAATGAAGTGAGCGAAGGCGCAACTGTCTACCTCCGTGTCTCAAACCCGGGCGCGTTGTTGTATTTCGGGGATGGGCACGCGGCGCAAGGTGACGGTGAACTCAACGGGAACGCACTTGAGACGTCCATGGACGTGGAACTCGCGGTTGATGTTATCCCTAACAAGCGGATCGCCGATCCCCGTATCGAAACGCCCGACGCCATCATCACCATGGGACTAGATGGATCTCTCGATGCAGCTTTTGAGGAAGCAACGGGCGACATGGCTGCATGGCTTGCGGAAGATTACAAGCTCACGCCTTCCGAAGTCGCGCAGGTTATCGGCGCAGGCGCTGAATACAAGGTGAGCGAAGTAGCCGACCGCAATGCCGGAGTCGTGTTGAAACTGAACAAGAAGTATCTGGAGACGCTAGCGTCCGGCACAAAATGAGCGATTTTGCCCGCGATCACATGCCCGCGTACCAGGCGTAGCTGCCCTCGTACTTCAGGCTATCTGTCACAGTAAGCCGGGTAATGTACTTTACACTCTTGTAGCCGAGTTGACGCGGAACACGCAGCCGCAGCGGTCCCCCGAACCTTACAGGAAGGTCAGCGCCATTCATGCCGTAGGTGACGAGCGTTTGCGGATGTAGCGCATCCGCCATGTCGACGCTGTCCCCCCAGCCTCGTTGCATGGAACGGTACACAACATATCTGGCTTGAGGCAGCGTGCCCGCAAGCTGCAGTAGATGAGATAAAGGTACGCCGATCCATTCCGCGATGTAGGACCAACCTTCTTCACACGCCAGGTGCGTGATTTGACTGCGGGAGGGATAGCTCTTGATTTCCGCGAGTGAGAAGGACCGCGGCTGCGTGACCATTCCATCGACGGCGAGACGCCATTCAGCGAAACCGTCGTCCTGAAGACGTTTGAACGCTTCACCTAATGGATCCACCGGGTTTGCGAAGGGATTCCTCGAAATCTGATTGGGCGCGAACTCACGTGCGAAGGAGTGTCGCGTCAGAAGTCGCTGGGCAGCATAGGTCAGCGTTTCACCGGGTCCGTAAATGCCGCCAGCATCGGGCGGGATCAATCCATAGCGATGCGCGAGCTTTGACGCAATTGCGAAACCCGATGTACCTGCCGCCGTCGCGACGCCAGTGGTGATGAGCGCTCGACGTGAAAACTTGCTCATTTCCGCTCCTTAGCTGTTGGGTGGCCACCCGTGATCATCGTCCGCATCCGCGTGCGGAATCCGGAAATACAGACCATCCCCACATGGATCAGAAGGAAGAGAAAAAGCAAAACCGAGACGAAGAAGTGAAGAGTGCGCGCCGATTGTTGCCCGCCGAAGACCGTAACCACGGGCGGAAACGCAGAGGCAACGGCCGGCGACATCGCCAGTCCAGTCCAGATCACCAATGGAAACAGAACGAAGATCACGATTACATAGGTAAGCCTTTGCAGGAGGTTATAAGACCAGGAATCCCATTTGCTTGCCGGCTTGAAACGCAGATGATTCGTGATGGTATGAGAGAGCGCGCGCCAGGAAATATCGCGGCGAGCGGGCAGCAGATTTTGTCGAAAGTGCCCTTTGAGGAGTCCGAACGCCACGTAAACTAGCCCGGCGAACACGAGTAACCAGGCCGTTTCAAAATGGAGATAGCGGCTCCAGCCGTTCTGGTCGGGCAAGACATAGCCGTAGCGCGTGGGTACGCTTGATCGCGATGAGGGAATCGGGAAGCTGAATAACGGAGGAGTTAGTATGTTACCCGTCTCACCCCAGTAGAACCGAGGATGTGAAATCACAATCTCGACGCCGGTGACAAGCAATGCCACAAAAGAGATGGCAGTGATCCAGTGAGTAATGCGCACGACGGCAGCGTGCCGCGATTTGAGTGTGATGGAGGGAGCGGCCGGCGCGCCAATTGGGGCTAGCGCGGAGTCGGCCATTGCGCGATTGTATCAACTTAGCCAGGCCTTCGAACGCGAGGGTACGACTTCGTCGTCAATGGGAAGCCTCCAGGGGTTAGGCGGAAACGGCGGTGCCTTGTCTTCGGCAATCGCCTCAGGACTGAGCTGAAACGTGATCGTGGCGGTTGGGCCCAGTGCCGCGGAATCCTCATCTCCGGCCGTTGTTGAAGCCTCGCAGAACGATTATTTGAGTTCCTCGCGCAATTTGTGATGGGCCAGCCCGGGATCACTTAGATAAAGCTGCATCGACCTGACTTCAGTTAGAAGATGCGACGCGCCGGGATGCCTAGCGAGAGTTAACGCGCGTTCCAAGTGACGGTTTGCTTCCTCAAGAAGGGGCCCTACTTTTGTGCGAAGAGACGGAAGGTCAGGCTCAGGCGAGGCGGGAAGCCGGCCAAAATTCGGCAACAGCTTCCCGGCCTTGTCGGTGAGGATCACGCCGCAATAAAAGTGTGTGGTTGAGTCTCCGGGGTCGAGTTCCGCAAGGCGCTCGAACCAATGTTTGAGTTCATCGAAACGGTCATTTCCCTCAAGTGGATCCTCCCAGGCAAGATGCAGGGCACAAAGATATTCGACGACTAACTTGTTCTGTGGGTCGAGCTGATTCGCCCGTTTCAGGCTTATTTCGGCGAGCGGCCAGTTCGTCGAGTTCTGTTCGGCGAAGTTGGCTTATTTCGCCTCCCCGTAAGCTTTCAATTCGTGTTCGGAAATCTCGCGTTCCCAAGACACGTAGTTGATGACAGGTGAGAATCGCCTTTGATAAAGCGTCGACCGCGCCGCCCCAAGTGCCAGATGCGCATCTTTTGAGTTGGGACTCAAGGCAACGGCTCTCTCGAAATGATCCGCGGCCTCGGTGAAGCTTCTTTTACCGTCGCTTCAATGCCAGACGCCAGCCACGCTTCCGCGCTAATTTCCTCGGACGCCATTCGCCAATTCCATCAGATTTTCGTGACACCTGCCGCAGTGGTTATGTGATGCTTGCCCGCGTCGCGTACATGGAAGAATAGGGCAGGAGAGCAATGAAGAAAGGTTATTGGGTGGTGCTTTATCGTTCGATTTCAGACGAATCGGCACTGAAGGAGTACTTCAAGCTTGCGGTAGCAGCCGTGGAAGCCGGTGGTGGCAAGCCTTTGATAAACACTGGGCGTGGAGAGTCCCGCGAATCAGGCCTGAAGCAGCGGGTCGTGATCATAGAATTCGAGAGTCTGGAAAAAGCTGTAGCGGCTTACGAGAGTGACGCTTACAAATCCGCATTGAACGCGCTCGGATCGGGAGCGGAGCGCGATTTCCGCATCGTCGAAGGGCTCTGACCGCCTCGATCACCTCGTTATGCAGGAATAGCAAACGGAGCGTGCGGCAAACCTAAATCAAAGCGCAGTCGGTCATATTCGATGAGTGGCCGAAAGAACTCAGGTTCGGCGAGCGGCCAAACGGCGGCACGCGGCGCGGATGAACCTGCACGATCAAGTAGCGCATTCACCGCGCGACGGGCAGCCTCATTCGCGGCCTCCATGCAGGCCACATCGGTATACGTCTTGACGTAATCGGACGCGAGGAACAGATTACTGATTTCCGTGTGGGCTTCCGGCCGAAACTGAAGTGAGCCGGAAGTGTTGATCATCAGCGGTTCGAGATTCGTTACGCTCGTCGGATTGGGAAAGCTGATGTCGGGGTCCATAAACCAGCTAAGTAGATTTGTATCGAGAAGCACTTGGTTGCCTGATACGTTAAGGTGGACTTTGATCTGCTGCCACACTTCTTTCTCAATCTCATCTGCTGAGCATTGCATTGCCGGCTTGCCGTACAAGATTCCCGGAACTTGCCAGTCGGAGACATCGACGGACAAGATGCCTCCGACGCGTCCATCTCCGAAACCCGCGAGGCTCCCCTCTCTCCAGAACTGTCGTTGAGAAATTGATGTGAGCGCCCAGGGCGAATCGGCATACAGCGAATGCCCGAACTCGAGGGGAACGTCCTGCGCGAGATAGAACTGAATGCCGTTCATCCAGGCCGTACGGATCTTGCTCAAGTTCGCGAGAGAGGGCGCGGATTTCGTGAGTTGCTCGTCAGCCAGCACCGCCATCACTTCTACCGGTATGGCCGAAATGTAATAATCGGCCGTGATTTGCAGCGGCTTGCCTGCCGTCTCTGCAGTCACTCCAGCTATTCCGGATTCTGACACCTGGAATGACGTGATGAGCGTCTGGCTCTGAAACTGCACGCCACGTTGTCGCAGGTAATCAACCCACGGAGTCAGCCAGACGTCATTAGTCGGACCATTCAGGAGCCGATCGAAACCGCCATACGTCAGTAATCCGAACAGAAGCTGCAGGAGCGTGTAACCGACTGTTCGCGTGCTGCCTTCCTGGGCTCGCACCGCCACGAGCGATCTTGTCAATCCCTTCCCCAATAACGTCTGATAATCCGTCGAGCGCTCGGCCGCACCTATGAACGTCCACCACGGGATCGTCTCGTACTCCGCAAGACGCCTTTCGGGACAACTCGTCAGCAGTATGAAGAGACGATCTATGAAGAAAAGAACTTCATCGTTTGGAACCCCGATGCCGGTAAAGAGTTCTTTGAAAGCTAACGCCCAGTCCTGAATATTCTGCGGAATGCGAGCTGTGAGTATCAGCGGAGGCTTTCCCGCCCGAGCTACGAGTATGCGCGTCGCGTGAACCAGGTTGTTGAAGACGCTGATGTTACTAGGGTCCGGAATGCGCATCATCGTGTCGGGAAGATGCCGATAAAACGCAGGGAAGAAACGAAACCCATGTTCCCCAGGCAGATCCCTTCGTCCATCCGTCCCGGTGTGCGGAACAGATAAGCTTCGAGCCTTTCCGCCGAACAGCTCATTCCTCTCGTAAACCGCGACTTCGAACCCACGCTCGATCAGTTCGTGCGCAGCGCTCAGGCCACCGACTCCTCCGCCGAGAATGGCAACGCGATTTCCCATAATGGACTACTCTATACTCGTCGCCGTGCGTGGCAGCAAAACGGTTCGCTCACGACCTTCGCTGCCCGCTGGACGTTTACTGGTCCGTCACGTCTCGCCTGGCTGAAACGGATGGCACAGCGGCGATGACTCCGCAATCGAAAAATTTTCTCCGAACGCGCCAATTCTTTTGCCGAACTTCGCAGGTTCCTACAGAGAAGAATGCGCGGAAGCAACCATCGCGCGCTTCCGAAAACGAGGACCCACGTGATGATACGCGCTTCTTTACTCCCGGCGCTGATAGCCGGGAGTTTCTTGTCGGCGGCGACGATGGCGATGCCCCAATCGTTTCGGCTGCCTTTGGCGTTCGAACAGAACCGCGGGCAAGCTCCATCAGACGTGAAGTGAATGGGCCAGGGTTCCAGCTATCGAGTTTTACTCGGCAGTGATGGCGCCACATTCCTGCTGCCGGAAAAAGAACATACGCGTGCCACCGCGCCGCAGCGGCCGGCACCGATGACTCGTTCGTCCCGCATGAGATACAGCGTTATGCCATGAACCTGGCAGGCGGACTTGGAAAGACATTTCAGGAGTGGATGCCACCGGAGGCGTGAGTAATTATCTCAGCCCAATAGATTCGAAAAGCTGGATCTCCGACGTTCCCCGATATCAGCGCGTGAGGGTTGCGGGTGTCTATAAGGGCATCGATTTGATGTTCTATAGCAACGGCACTGATTTGGAATACGACTTCGTGGTTGCGCCGGGAGCCGATCCGAAGCAGATCTAGACGGTATTTGAAGGCATGGGCGCGATGCGCGTCGACGAGAAATCGGGTGACCTGGTGCTCGTGGCGCCGGGCGGTTCCGAAGTGCGGTAGCGCAGGCGCCGCGTCTACCAGCAATTTGCCGGCAAGCGTTTGGAAATTCCCGGAGCCTACCGGTTACTTGGCCGAGGACGAGCTGCCTTCACACTAGCCGCTTATGACCGAAACCGAAGCCTCGTCATCGATCCGACGGTGGATTTCACAACCTTTTACGGGGGAAGTAGCGCCGACGAGCCATATGCCATCGCGGTGGATGACGACGGCAACACCTACATCACGGGGGGCGCCTTCTCGCGCGATTTTCCGACAACTAACGGCTCGAAATTCGAATTCTGCAAACCCTTCGGTTTTTCGGGTTTCTGCGGCATGGGTCAGGGCAACGCAATCGCGGTAGATTCCACGGGAGTTTACGTAGCAGGGGAGATCTTCCCTCCCGATATCGACAACATCATCGGATTCTCAGACAACAATAACGGAGATACTGTCGTCTGGAGGCTGGAAGCAAAGGGGGGTCTGCAGGATTACTTCCAGATCTTAGGAGTTGACGGGACCGATTTCCCGAGCGCAATTGGGTTGGATTCTCTCCACAACGTCT
>JAFAUR010000867.1 GCA_019243205.1 Acidobacteriaceae bacterium
AATCTTGCCGTGTTCGCTGGTCAGGAAGCGAGCTATCTCATTCCGGTTCGTATCGATCAACTCACGGAACCGGAACAGGATCTCGGAGCGCCTCGATAAAGGAGTCGCGCGCCATTCCGGAAACGCCGCCTTGGCGGCAGCCACGGCGCCATCCACTTCGTCTTCGCTCGCGAAATCGACGCTCGCTTGTGGCTGACCTGTTGCTGGATTCCAGACGGTGCCCGAGCGGCCCGACTGCGATTCCACCGGCTTGCCGCCAATCCAGTGGCTCACGCGCCGCAATCGGATTCTTTCCTCAACGGCTGACATAGTTCATCTCCTCAACTGCTGCTTCCGTTTTCGGCTTCGGCCGTAATGCCTCGTCAACAAGCCGCAGCCCTCCTTCGATGATGTCCAATCCCTGCTTCAACTCGCCCTGCGTGATAATCAGCGGCGGACAGATCCAGAGCAGGTTGAACCGGGTAAATGCGTATAGGTGCTGCGACTTCAGATACGCCCCTAGGACGCTCATTTCCGGACTCGTTCCATTGAACGGTGCAAGCGCTTCCTTGCTCTCTTTGTCCCGAACCAGTTCGATTACGCTGAACAGTCCTTTGTAACGGACATCTCCGACACAAGCGTATTTACCCTTCATCGTTTCTAGTCGCTCCGCAAGATACCGCCCTTGCGTCTCGGCGTTCTCAAAGACGTTTTCTTCTTCGTAAATGGAGAGATTCGCCGCCGCCGCCGCGCAACATACAGGGTGACCGCTGTAAGTCAATCCGCCCCACAGCATGTGTGTTTCGAAATATTCGGCAATGGGCTGTGAAACAACAACTGCGCCCAGCGGCATGTACCCGCTCGTCAGTCCCTTCGCGCTCGTGACGATATCCGGCTTGATGCCGTAATGCTGAGTGGCGAGCCATTTCCCTGTACGGCCGAACCCACTCATCACTTCGTCGTCGATAAGCAGGACATTGTACTTATCGCAGAGAGCACGAAGCTTCGGATAGTAATCATCTGGCGGCACCAGCAGTCCGTTCGATCCTGTGATTCCTTCTACCAGGATCGCGGCGATCGTGTGCGGACCTTCCATCTGAATGATCTCTTCGATGTGGCTGACACATTCGCGGCGGCAGCTATCGGGGGTTTTCCCGAATGGGCAGCGATAGCAGTAGGGGTCGAAAACGCGCACAACGCCCGGAACACCGGGCTCCACGGCCCAGCGGCGGGGATCCCCTGACGCAGTCATCACGCCCATCGTTGCGCCGTGGTACGAGCGGTAGCGCGTAATAATTTTGTCGCGTCCGGTATACAACCTTGCGATCTTGATCGCGTTTTCGTTCGCCTCGGCACCTCCTAGTGTGTAGAACGCCTTAGCCAGGCCTGTTACTTCGGCAAGTTTCTTCCCTAAGGCGCCGCGCGGTTCCGTCGCGAAGCTGGGACCGGCAAAACAAAGCTCATCTACCTGCTTCTTGATCGCGTCAAGCATCTTCGGATGCTGGTGACCGATGTTCAGGTTGATCAGCTGCGAGCTGAAATCCAGCCACTTATTACCTTCGCCATCCCAGAACCAGACGCCTTGCCCCTTCGTTATGTGCATCGGATTCGACGTGCCTTGAACCGACCACGAAAACATCGTGTAATCCCGGTTTTCCTGGATCACCTGCTGCGATGTGCGTCCCATTTCTCTATCCATTCTGCTCCTGAATCCAGTCAACGGCTTTGTTCGCCAGACGATCGAGAGCGGTTACCGCCAGTTCCAAGTGCTCGGGTCTTGTGTCTTCGATCTTGTTATGGCTGATACCCCGCAGCGACTGAACAAACATCATCACCGCCGGTATGCCCGCACGGGCCACCTCCGCTGCATCGTGCAATGGACCGGAGGGTAATCGAAGATGCCGTCCGGCTGTCTCATCGATTGCTTCCTCGCATAAAGCAATCAGGTGCGGGTGGAAGGGAACCGGTTCGATATTCCAGATGCGGGCCCACTCGACCTGACAGCACTCTTCCTGCGCGAAACGCTCGCTCGCCTGTCTCGCATCCCCCAGCATAGTAGCCAGGATGTTTGCGTCGAGATGCCGTTGATCGAGCGTGGCTTCGCATCGTCCTACCACGGCGGTCGGAATGCCGGGAAAAGTCTTGACGCTGCCTACCGTGCAGACAGCATCAGAGTGCTTCATCGCAATCGGCCGGATCTCGACAGCGAGCTTCGCCGCCGCGGCCAGCGCATCACGTCTTGCGTTCATGGGCGTCGAGCCGGAGTGCGCTTCCTGTCCGTAAAATGTGATCGCGTGCCGCTCCACTCCCTTTGTGCCTAGAACAACCGCCAACGGCAAGTCTGCGGTTTCGAGTACCGGTCCCTGCTCGATGTGCAATTCCAGGTATGCCGCCGCATTCGCTTGCTCTTTTTGCGCCTCAGGGAAACGATCAATGTCGATGCCGCAGGCGCGCAACGCATCCTCAAGCAGCACTCCATCTTTGTCACGACGTACGCGATCCGCCGCGATCGAATGCGTGCCGGCAAACGCCGATGACCCAAGCAAACTCCGGCCGAATCGCGCGCCCTCTTCATCAGCCCAGTCGACGCACCGAATCGATACCGGAGGCCGCCCGTTGAACTGTCCGGCAAAGCGTCTCAGAATTTCCAGACTTGCCAGCGCGCCGAGCGAACCGTCCAACCATCCGCCGTTCGGCACTGAATCGAGATGCCCACCGAGAAGCAGCGCTTTCTTCGACTCGCCTTCCAGAGTGACCCAACTGTTGCCCGCGGCATCCAAGCGTTGCTCCACGGGCAAACCTTTGACCTTTTCAGCAAACCATCGACGCGCTTTCTGCCATGTCTCCGTCCAGGCGACACGCTGGGCGCCGTTTTCGTCACTAGTCAGCGCCCTCAGTTCCTGGAGCTCAGCAATCGTTCGTTTGGGATTAAGGCTCATGCGTGCGGTGCCGTTGTGCTAACCGGTTCGCGACGCAGCAAGCGGCCTATCCCGCGCTCGCCGACAAATTCACCATCCCGAACCTGGACCTTTCCTCTGACCGTTACAACAGAAGGCCGCCCTTGAATAGTCATGCCTTCGTAGCCACAGTAGTCGTTGTTACTAAATTGCGTTGTTGCTGAAAGGACGCCTGTGTAGTTCGGATCATAGATAACGAGGTCGGCGTCACTGCCGACGCCGATCGTACCTTTCTGCGGAAACAAACCAAACACTCTGGCCGGACGGGTGCTAGCGCAATCTATAAAGCGGTGGATATCCATCCGCCCCGTTTTCACACCGTATGTGTACAGCAGATTCACCCGTTCTTCGATACCCGGGATGCCGTTCGGAATGCAGGTAAAGGCGTTCGCGCCCATCAGCTTCTGCGCTATATCAAAAGGGCAATGATCCGTGCCGACTGTATCGATCGCGCCGGTTGCTAAAGCATTCCACAACGCATTCTGGTTGCGCTTATCGCGGAGCGGTGGAGACATCACGTGTTTCATCCCCTCTATACCCGGGCGTTCCGCATAGCTCTTGTCCAACAGAAGATGCGGAAGTACTGATTCCACGAACAATGTCACACCACGCGCTCGAGCGGCCAGGACGGCGTCGAGTGCCGGACGGCACGACAGATGCACCACGTAACCGGTTGCACCCGTATTTTCGAGAAAAGTAGCGAACCGGCCTGTGCCTTCGGCTTCGACGGATTCCGGACGGCTCGGCTCGTGCCATTCCGGACCGGTTTTCCCGTTCGCGAGGAGGCGCTTTTGCAAGCGATCCACCAATTCCGCGTTCTCGCAATGCGCTGTAACGACAACGCCCAACTCACGCGCCAGTTGCAGAGTTTGGAACATCTCAGCATCGTCAATGCCGAAAACGTTCTTGTACGAAAGAAAGATTTTGAACGAAGTGATGCCGTCCCGAACGATCTCGCGCAGTTGCTCTTCCGTCCGGCCATCGAACTTCGAGACCGCCATATGGAAGCTGTAATCGCAGGCCGACTGACCTTCGGCCTTGCTCTTCCACAA
>JAFAUR010001064.1 GCA_019243205.1 Acidobacteriaceae bacterium
CCCGCAGAATGGGCTTACCCCCAAGCGTTTCGCCGCATCTTGGGCCCAAACGGGAGCGCAGCTATAAGGAAACGGCCCGAAATTCGCGGTCAAGCCGGAAAAGCGAACTTTCAACAAGCGTTTCTCACCATTTAGGGGGCAGCACACGAAACGGGAAGTATGCCGTTAACGGCATACTTTCCCTTTCGTGCACGGACCCCTGACACCCCATTCCAGAACTGGACGTTAGCGAAAAAGCGATCCGGTAAACCCCCTGGCTCCACGGTTTCTTCCACTCTCACTCCTAACTCCCGGCTCCCTGCAGTTACTTCAAGCCAGTGATTGCTCTCAAGAGGCTCTCGCGCGTGAACGTCGATGCCGGCTGGTCGGCAGCGACTTCGCCCAATCGCAGCACGACGATCCGGTTCGCCACGTTGAGAACATGGGGCAGCGTGTGCGAGATAAAGACGACGGCAAGGCCCCGTTCGCGAGCTTGTCGGATAACGTCGAGCACCTCCGCCGCCTGCCGGGCACCAAGATGGTTAGTCGGTTCGTCGAGGATAATGACCTTCTTCGCCCAAGCAACGGCGCGACCAATCGCCACCGCCTGCCTCTGCCCGCCTGAAAGCTTTGAGACGGGGCGACTTGCTGCCGGTGTGGCGATGCCGACGCGCTCCAGTTCTTTGCGGGCCCGCTCCTGCATCTCCCTGTTGGCCAGGAAGCCAAAAAGGCCGAGGAAGCCTTTCTTTAAGATCTCGCGCCCGAGAAAAACGTTGGCGGCGACAGTCAAATCGGGAGCAATGCCTGAGTCCTGATAGAGCGTTTCTATGCCGGCTTCGAGCGCGTCATGCGGCGAAGACCAATGCCTCTCCTCACCATCTAGAAAGATATGGCCCGAATCCGGGACATTCACGCCAGACAATATGCTCACGAGCGTCGACTTCCCTGCGCCGTTGTCACCAACCAATCCAACCACTTCGCCTGCGGCAACGGAAAAATTGACATTCTCGAGAGCAACGACGTTGCCGTAACGCTTGGAGATACTTTCGACCGCATACAGCGGTCGGCGATCTTTCGGGACTTCCTCTGGGTTCACTGCCCGTCCGCCCTCGAAATTCGACTAAGGCCTTGCAGACCGACAGCTATCGCGATCAGCGCGGCCACTACGATCTGCTGCCAGTTCGGTTCCACGCCGATCAGGATAAGGCCACTTAGAACAGCGGTCGTAATGAGCGCTCCAAGAGCTGCGCCTGTCAACCGACCGACGCCGCCTTGCAGGCTGATACCGCCAATGACCGCAGCGGCGATGGCGCTCAGTTCGCCGCCGCGCCCTGAAAGGGGCGAACCCGATCCGAGCCGGAAATAGACGAAGGCGCCCGCCAGCGAGGAGAGGATTCCGGAGAGCATGTAAAGCTTGACCAGATGCGCCTGCACGTTAATGCCAGCGGCGCGCGCAGCGAAAAGGTTGGATCCGATAGCATAGGTCCAACGTCCGAAGCGCGTTCGCGACAGCGAGAGCCAGGAAATGACGATGATGAGCAGAACGACCATCACCGGCACGGTAAGCATCCCGAAATAGCTGATATTGCCTATCAGGATCACAGCACGCGGGGCGCCGGCGATCTGAACCCCGCCAGTGATAACGAGGCTCATGCCTGCGGCGGCGCCCATTGTTGCCAGCGTGGCTATAAAAGGCACGATGCGGACATAAGCGATCAGCAACCCGTTCGCTAAACCAATCACTGCGCCGACCAGGACAGCCGCCGCCAAACCAAGAACAATCGCGCCCATCGGGTCGAGGCCGCCTCCGTTCAGCGTGCGAATGACAAGCGCCATAGTCACTCCCGAGAGTCCAAGCGTTGAACCGACCGATAGATCGATCCCGCGTGAGGCGATAACAAATGCCTGGCCGATGGCCATCAGGACGACAGGCGAGAAATCCTGCAGAATATTAGCGGCAGCTGCCCTCGAGAAAAACCGTGGATTAACTGCCGAAAAGACTCCGACCATGGCGATGAAAACAACAAGCAGGATGAAGTCCTGCCGAAGCACCAACGACGCAACCCGACTTTGCCAGCTATCCAGTTCCTGGCGTGACTGCAGGAACGAGCCTGAAGTCGTTTTGGGCATAAAAACAGCTGATGTCGCAAAGTTTACTCTACATACATGTACTTTTCGGTCTCGCCAAGATTGTCCTTCGTCATAATGACATTGGGGATGACAACCTTTTTCTGGATCGTGTCGACGTCCTTTCCAGTAAGCTTGTCATAGGCGTATTGCAGTGCAAGTTCTGCTTCCTTTGTCGGCTGCTGTGCTATGAGCGCTGTGAAAACGCCTTCCCTGAGGGCCTCGACTTCAACCCTGTATGCGTCGTAGCCGACCAGCTTCACCTTGCCGGCCTTGTTGGCGTTCCGCAGCGCGGCAACCGCACCCGTCCCGCTGGTGCCATCAACGGCAAAGATCCCGGCAAGGTCCGGGAACTTTAATAAAGCGGTGTTCACCGCCGACGTCGCCGTTGCAGGCTGGCTGTTGGCGTATTCGCGTCCCACGATCTCTATGTTGGGGTGCTTCGCCATCTCTTCGCGGAAGCCTTTCTCGCGCAGAGTATCGGTCGTAGCGGAGGGCGAACCCGACATGATAAAAACTTTGCCCGCCTCGCCGATCTGTTCCGCGAGCGTACGGGCTGCCTTCTGGCCGCCGTCGATGTTGTCACCTGTTATGTGAGAGGTGAGATAAGACTGGTCTGTTACCGTGGTGTCCACAGTAATGACGGGAATCTTCAACGATTCGGCCCGAGTGACGGCCGGCTGTAGCGAATCCGGATCGGTCGGTACGAGGATCATCGCATCGACGCCATTGGTGAGCGCTGCGTCGACGAATGGCATCTGGGTTTGCGGCGAATACTCAGAAGCGCTGCCTTGCCACATCAAATTGATGCCGAGTTCCTTTGCTTTGCTGCGGGCGCCAAGTTCCATGGCCTTAAAGAAGGGGTCTGAAGCGATGCCGGGGATGAAAGCAATCGTTTTTGCCTGGTCAGCAACGGCGCTCAAACTCTGCAGGCCAAAGAGGATGGCGATCAGCGCGCCATTAAATAAACGCAAAAAACGCATTAAATTTTCTCCTGGGGGGTGGATAAATCCTTAAATCCTCTCAGGTGTGTTTCGGCTTGTCAATTGCAAGTCCGTGCATTATTGAGGTTTAACAGATAGCATTATGGGAAAAGTAGTTCGGTCTGAATCCAGAAGGCATGGATAACCGAAGGCCGTTTCTGGGTACGGAACAACGCGTTACGGGCGGCTTTGGACAGTTTCCAAAGCGCGTCGGGCGTGACGTTGGCCAACGCGTGGTTTTTGAGGTGCCCCCACAGGAACTCCACCGGGTTCGCGCTCGGGCGCATAGGCCGGCAAGCGTTCAACGCGCACCGCCCCCGCCAAGCAGTCCAGGAAAGCCCGCACGACCCGGCTGCCGTGGGCGGAGAGCCCGTCCCAGATGAGCAGCAGCTTTTGACCGATGCGGGCCTGCAGTTGCTGGATAAACTCGATGACTTGCGGGCCACGGATGGTGCCCTCGTGCAAGGCAAACCACAGTTCGTAGAAACTCACCCCGGCAATGGCCGAGATGC
>JAFAUR010001089.1 GCA_019243205.1 Acidobacteriaceae bacterium
CAGCGGTTGCGGAATCGTATCGAGTGAATTCGCCGTGGTGATAAACAACACCTTCGATAGGTCAAATGCCATGTCGAGGTAGTTATCACGGAAAGTTTTGTTCTGCTCCGGATCGAGTACTTCGAGCAGCGCCGCCGAGGGATCGCCACGGAAATCGCGCCCGAGCTTGTCGACCTCATCCAGCAGCAGGACGGGGTTCATCGCACCCGCGCGTCGCATGGCCTGCAACAACCGTCCGGCCATCGCCCCAATGTAGGTGCGCCGATGACCGCGTAACTCCGCCTCATCATGCATGCCGCCCAGGCTGAAGCGTTCGAACTTGCGTCCAAGCGCCCTCGCCACCGATTGGCCCAATGACGTTTTGCCGACTCCCGGAGCACCTACGAGGCACAGAATTGGAGCTTTTGCATCCGGGTTGCGCTTTAACACACTAAGGTGTTCCAGAATCCGTTCTTTGACTTCTTTGAGGCCGAAGTGGTCCTCATCCAGCACCTGGCGCGCATGCGCGATGTCGAGATTGTCTTCCGTCGACTTGTTCCAGGGCAGATCGAGAACAAATTCTAAATAGGTCCGCGTGACATGAAAGTCGGGATTACCGGCCGGGAGCCGTTCCAACCGCGCCAGTTCACGCTCGAACTCCTTCTTCGCTTCTTCTGGAAGTTCGATCTTCGAGTAGCGTTCGCGAATGATGTCGATCTCGGCCTTATCCGCGTCTTTCTCACCGAGCTCCTGTTGAATCGCGCGAAGCTGTTGACGCAGCAGATACTCGCGCTGCTCTTTCGACATCTCGTCGCGAGCATTGGAAGCAATCTTCTGCCGCAGCTCGAGTACTTGCAACTCATGCGCCAGGTAGGAGTGCATCAGCCGCAGCGCGTCAAGTCGCGTTTCCGCCTCGAGCAGGCTCTGCTCACGATTGACGTCGAGGCTGAAGATACTGGCCAGCAGGTACGCCAGTCGCAGAGGGTCATCGTGCCCCGCCAGCATGCGGGTGAGCTCGGCAGCCGATTGCGGCTGCGCTAGCGCGATCGCCTTGGCAGCCATTTCGAGTAGCGCGCCAGAAAGCGCTTCTACCTCTGAGCCGCCGTCCTGCGGTAGCGGGAACACACGAAACTTCGCCGCGAGATACGGAAAGTTGGTCTCGATCTTCGCGACCACCACGCGCTCGACACCGAGGACAAGGATTTCCATTACGGCGTCATTCGGACGGGATGACTTACGTATGACGGCTTTCGTTCCGATTGTGAATAGATCGTCCTGCGTGGGCGATTCCACCTGCGGGTCGCGCTGGCCGATTAAGATAATCTCTTTCTCTTCAGTCGCAAGTGCGGCTTCGACCGCCTTGAGCGAGTTTTCTCTTCCTACCGAGAGTGGCAATAACAATCCCGGAAACAGGATTGTGTTCTTCAATGGGAGTGCCGGAAGAACTTGATAATAGTCGTTCGCCATTTCTTTCTCTGTCCTTTCGATGCGGCCCTTCCACAAAAAGCTGCGATTACTTGCGCGATCGCGACTCAAGTTTTCGAGACCACAAAAAAACCCGGGACAAGTTCCTGGGAACTCATCCCGGGTTTGGAGTTCCTAAAGTCCCCGGGGCAGGAGACTGTGCTACTTCCCGGGCTGCACGACCGTGAAGCCCATCGTGCCCTGATAGTTATAAGTCAGCAGAGCCGGCTTGCCGGCTGCCTGGTTCATCAGGCGCTTGAAGTCATTGACATTGCTGACCGGCTGCCGGTTGACCTGCGTGATGACCAGGCCCCGTCCCAGAGTGGCATCCGCCGCCGGGCTGCTCTGGTCGATGTCGGAAACCACAACACCCTTCAGATTCGCCGGCGCATTGAGCTGCTGCGCCACATCGGGCGTCAGGTTCTCCACCGTGATGCCACGAATGGTTACGCTGCCGTTGGCATTATCGGAGCTGCCGTTGTCGTTGTTGTCATTGTCGTTGGCGCCGCCCTTATTGGCATCCCAATCGACGCCCGATGGCCGCTGGCCCAAGGTAACCGTAACCTTCATCGGTTTGCTGTCGCGGACGACATCGAGCGTTACCGCGCTGCCAGGAGCGTGAGAGATCACGTCCATCGTGAGATCGTCGGAGCCGGTAACGGGTTTGCCGTCGATCCCGGTAATCACATCGCCCGGTCTCAGGCCCGCCTTTTCACCGGGGCTGCCCGGCCGGACTTTCCCGACTACCGCGCCATGTTCGTTCTTGAGACCCAGCAGCGGCGCTTCGTCGGCAGTTACCTGACCAAGGTCGACGCCCATGTAGCCGCGCGATACCTTACCATTCTTCTCGATCTGGTCCATTACCTGCTTAGCCAAGTTCGAGGGAACAGCGAAGCCGATTCCGATATTCCCGC
>JAFAUR010000346.1 GCA_019243205.1 Acidobacteriaceae bacterium
AGACGGGAAGATGGAATGATCGCGAATGCGAAAGTATCCCTTGACGTCGGGCCAATGTTTTACGACTGGGCAAACCGGAAATTCCGGTTCGTGAGCACTGACAATGAGAGCGTGGCCGCCATTTGTGACGTACTGTTGCAAGTCTGCCGGAGCCCAGTCCGCGGCCACGACTACATCGAACGGGCGTTGGCGGAGAATTTCAGTGTTGTCGGATACGGCGAAAGGAATGTGTTCTTCCGAGAGCAGGCGGAAGAGGCCTCGGAAGGATTCCTGGCTGTAGGTGCGGCCCGTGCTTTGCGGGTTGCCTAAGAGCAGAACACGCGCGGCACTCGTTTCGCGGGCGTAATACTGCTGGTGAGCTGCCAGCCATTGAAACACCGGCGTAGCAACATCGACGGCCTGGCGGTCCTGTTGATCGAGCGTGCCGTTTACTTCAAAGGCGAGCGCGCCGCCATTAGAAACGTTTTGCCAAAGGCGCAGCGCGATTTCGTTTCTTGGCACAGTGGCAAAGCGCCAGGAATAATCGACAAACTGCATGTCGAGATTGACAGCAGCCTTGTCGGGCTGGCTATTCCGGGCACGGTTGACGTTCTCGCTGGCTGAATACGGCCATACGGGCAAAGGCCTATCAACGGCGGTGTTGGATTCCGACATGATTCCGTCGGTGTATTCCTGAATGTAGTTGAAGTAGCCTGCTTGCGGACGCTTGGCGTGGATCAGATCGCCGATGGCTGAGGCCACCTCGCGAGACGACGTGAACATGAATTTGCGGTAATCATCGTCCGGAGTGTCTGGAATGTCTTTGTGGAACATCTGGCGGTAGCGGGCTTTGCAGGCGTCACAGTGACAGAGTCCGACGTAATGGCCGCTGTAATCGCGCGACTGATTGCCGAACATGTTGAAGAAGAGACCGTCGACGGCGTAGCGCTCGAGCGCTTCTGCCAGGATTTTCAAAGCTTGCATACGGTAGTACTCGCCGTTGATGCACGTCGAGTAAAGACCGTTGTAAATGACTGGCCGGCCGTTCTTCTGGCGGAAGAACCACTCAGGATGTTCACGAAATACCTGTTCCTGTGTTTTGCTGAAGTCGAAACGTCCGATCACGCGGATGCCATGGGCGTGCGCAGCGGCGAGAACTTCGCCGAACATGTCCTGTCCGGGCGGAAGATAGGAACTGGCGTACTCGAATGGAACTTTCGGCGGATAGAACGCGACGATGCCGCCCATACTCATGAGCAGCACGTTGGCCTTCATGTCGGTGAGCTGTGAGACGAGATGTTGCGCATTCAGGTTTGCATCCGTTTCACGAATATTCGTCTGCACCCAGCGCATAGGTTCGCGCATCCACCATCCTCCTTCAGCGGACAGCAGACGGACGCAACAGATGACAAGCAGTAGTTTCTTCATGAAGATTTCTGTGAAGCGATTTAGATGTCCTTGTACCCTGGACGGTACTCCATCTTAGTGAGGCACGAACGGATGGTCAAGAGATCAGTCGCTATGATGCACTCTAAGGCATGACGACACTCACTCAGGTGCAAGCTGCGCCGCGCGCCGCGTTGGATCGAAATGCACTGCGCCGTGAGCTCGAGTCGCAGATTGAGGGAGAAGTACGATTTGATACGCTCTCGCGGGCGTTGTATGCGACCGATGCAAGTGTGTATCAGATCATGCCGACCGGCGTGGTTGTGCCGAGGAACCGGACGGATATTATCCGCAGTGTTGAAATCTGTCGCAAATTTCAATGCCCGATTACGGTGCGCGGCGGAGGCACCTCACAGGCAGGGCAGGCGATTGGCGCAGGCATTCAGATCGATACATCCAAATACTTCAATCGCGTCCTGGAGATTAATGCAGCGGAGCGCTGGGTACGAGTTGAAACAGGCATCGTTCTGGATGAGCTGAATGCTCAATTGCAGCCGCTACGATTGCGCTTTGCTCCGGATATTTCGACGGCGAGCCGGGCCACGATCGGCGGCATGATGGCCAACAATTCCAGTGGGGCCCGGAGCGTTCTGTATGGAAAGACCATCGATCATGTCCTTGAACAGACTGCGGTTCTGGCGGACGGTTCTGTTGTACATTTTCGTGATATCGCGAGGGGTGAAGTTCCCTGCTCCGATACGTTGGAAGCTGCATGTTACCGCACGGTCATCGAGCTTGGGCGCAAGCATAGGGCCGAAATCGAGCGGCGGTTTCCCAAAATTCTGCGCCGCGTAGCGGGCTACAATCTCGACGAGTTTACGGACAGCTCAAAGCCAGTGAACCTCGCCAAGATGATGGTGGGTTCGGAAGGCACGCTCGGAATTGTGCTGGAAGCGAAGCTGAAACTCGTTCCGCTGCCGAATGCGAAGGCAATCCTGGTGATCATGTTCGCGGATCTTCTGCAGGCGCTGGAGGCGACGCCGGTGATTCTCCGACATTCGCCATCCGCTGTTGAGGTGATGGACAAGTCGATCCTGGATCACGCTCGCGAGAACCCGGTGCTCGAACGCATCCGCAGTACTTACCTGGAAGGTGACCCGGCGGCAAGCTTGTGCGTGGAATTCTATGCGGACAAGAAGGAGGACCTGCCTCCGCGATTGAAAGCGCTGGAGGACGATCTTCGGAGCCGCAGCTTGGGGTATGCGTATCGGCCTGAAACCGATCTTGCCGGGCAGGCACGCATGTGGTCGTTGCGGGAGGCGGCGCTGGGTTTGTCAACGGCCATGAAAGGAGATGCCAAGTCAATCTCGTTCGTCGAAGATACGGCGGTTGCTCCCGAGAAGCTTCGCGACTACATCGCTCG
>JAFAUR010000456.1 GCA_019243205.1 Acidobacteriaceae bacterium
ACTTGGTCGCGGCCCTCGCAGTCTGTAGCTGGGCAGTGTGGTTCAGGATCATCGCATAATCTGCGACCTTTCCCTGTTCGAGGCCACCGCTTGCATTCAACACAAGCACGTCGAGGCGCTTATAGACCTGCTGAATCGTCGACATCATCGCGTCCAGTTCGGAGTCGATTGTCAGGTCGGCTTTGATTGCGATCGCCTTTCTGCCGTGACTTTCGATCTGCTGACAGATTTGGTCGGCACGCGCGCTTTTGTTTCGATAGTTGACCACTAGATCCGATCCCCGCAGGGCTAGCTTCGTAGCTGTTTCCGCACCGATTCCGCGTGAAGCGCCAGTCACAAGGGACACCCTTCCACACAAAGGCATCGACATGAGCTAAGAATATCGGCTCCGGTTTGTTGGACACTCTCGTCGGAGAACTCCGCGTTCGTTTGGGCGCAGTAGCTGAGTTACGGGTAACACGGAAACTGAACCCTCATTACTCGGACGTGACCGCGATGTGGCGAGTGATCCAACTCAGGAAAGACGCGAAAGATCAATCAATACTTACTGACTGATCGCGCCTCCCGGCCACCTTTCCGGAAGTTTCGGGAGCGGTCGCCGAACAGTCTGGCGCTCTCTACCTCCAAAACGACGAGATACGTTCGCCTACGATGCGTTCGCCTTGTAAGCGCCCTGCCCTTACGGCTGGCGCAGAAATTGCCGGGTTCATGACACCACCAGCCGAGGCGAGCGCCGCGAGGGTATCTTCATCGGGATGTATGACCTCTACTTGTGCTCCGCCGCTCCGTAGCGTATTTACTGCGGCATCAAGCGAGACCAACATCATGGGAGGAAGGCCCGGAGGCGGTTGGAGCGCGAGGATCATTACTCGATCGAAGCCAGTCGCCAGATCCGCGTTGTCAGTGGAATAGAACCCGCCATCAATATAATGCTGGCCTTGAAACAGGATGGGTGGCCAGCCGAAGGAAGCGGTGCTGGCAATTACCGCGTCCACCAGATCGATGCCACTGTTGCGATCGAAGGTGCGTCGCTCTCCAGTGTCCGCATTGACGGTGACAATCAGCACCTTTTGTTCCGGCCAAGTCTCGATCGGAAGTTGCGCCGCGACGATTTCTCGTCGGGTTGAACCATCCCTTCCCGAAGCGGCGGCCAGCGCCAGCGATCCGATTCTCCGGAGAATTTCAGTTGGACCGCCGCCAGCCTGCTTCGCACGCGCTAGGCCGTCGCGAAGTTCTACCCAGTCAACCACAGGCGGCCGCTCGGCAGAAGGAGGGCCTGGCCGAAGGCGTCTTTGAAATACTTCTTCGTACGCTACTCCGCTCGCAAGATGGAGCGCGACCCTGGAGCCCGAGGAGGTTCCCACGAGAAGGTCAGCGTTTCGAACGTCCAGACCCGCGTCAGCCATGCCTGTAATAAGGCCGATCTCCCATGCGCTCGCAGCGTATCCGCCACCCGCCAGAACCAGGGCACGTCGCGTATTACTCAGTTGATCATCTCCGTGTAAATAGAATACTTTGGGTGAAAGCGTTCGCGAACCGGTCTGGTCGCTAGATTCCGAGACAACGGCGCGCCAGATTGTTGGGCCAATTCCCACGATGAACCCGCAAAACAGCGCAGTGTTTAGTTTCCGATTTGATCCTGGTTTGTCGGCCAACCGGGAAATGAGACATGAATGGCAGTGGCTGAGTTTGACGTTTCTTCGATGTCCGCCAGGTCAAGTGCAGAGTTTTACACGCGTTGCTGGAGTCCAATTGGAGCGGCAAGCGTAGCAACCCGACAGCGCAAGAACTCCGAGTCAGTAAACTCCGTCGGCTGAACCCGCCCTAGCATCGTACAGAGGTGCGTGTTCAGCAGGACCGGATAACCAAACTGAACTCCGCGCCGGACAGATGGGAGCGCCCGTACGTTCTGTACTGGGCGCAAATGAACCGGCGCGTCGATGCGAATCACGGATTGCTCTATGCGGTGGAACTGGCAAACGCCCATGGCCTTCCGGTTCTGTATTACGAAGGCCTGACGTGCTCGTATCCTTACGCTAACGACCGACTTCACACGTTCATTCTGGAGGGAGTTTCTGAAACCGCGCGGCGCTTGAGGAAGGCGGGGATCGGATACGTGTTCTATTTGAGGCGGAATGCCGAGTCGCCGAACGATGTGCTGTACACGCTTGCAACAGACGCCGCCGCGGTCGTGACGGATGAATACCCCACATTTGTCGCGCGCACCCACAACGGCCGGGTGCCCGGCAAACTCGATACGGCGTATTACGTCGTGGACTCAAGCTGCATCGTCCCGGCAAAGCTTTTTGACAAACGGGAGTTTGCGGCGTACACCATTCGCCCGAAAATTCAGCGATTCCTTCCCAAATTTCTGGTCCGTGCGGACGAACTGCGTGTGCAGAAGCGTTGGGACGGGGCGGTTCCGGACATGCACCGCCGAGTGAACGAGACGGAGATCGCTTCACTGGTTGCTTCGTGTGAGATCGACCATTCAGTTCATCCTTCGTTGACGTTTCGAGGCGGCCGATGCGAGGCCGAGGCGCGGCTGAGAATTTTCATCGAACAGAATCTAAAGCGATTTGCGGAAGACCGCAACGAGCCGGCGGCGCATGCTACGTCGGAGATGAGCCCATATCTGCATTTCGGGGTGATTTCATCTCTCGAAATTGCATTGGCAGTGCTCGACTACGCGCGACGGCATAAGATCTCGGCAGACGCGTACCTGGAGGAGCTGATCGTCAGGCGCGAGCTTGCGTTCAATTATACGCGGCATGTCGAAGTGCCGAATCGACTGGAGAACCTGCCCGGTTGGGCGCAGGAGACGTTGAAGATGCACGCGGGTGACGGCCGCGATCAAACGTATACGTGGATGCAAATGGAGCGGGCCGAAACGTATGACGAGCTTTGGAACGCAACGCAGAAGGAACTGTTGCTACGCGGGAAGATCCACGGTTATTACCGCATGTACTGGGGCAAGAAGATTCTCGAGTGGACACGAGGGTATCAGGAAGCAGTCGACCTCATGGTGGACCTGCATGGTAAGTATGCGTTGGATGGCCGCGATCCGAACACGTATACGAACATCCTCTGGTGCTTCGGGCTGCATGACCGCGCCTGGGGGGAGCGCGCCGTTTTCGGCAAGATCCGCTATATGTCAGGAGAGGGGATGAAGCGCAAAACCGATACGCGGGCGTATATCGAGGAGATCAACGCACTCGAAGCAACGGGTAAAGATCCGTTAGCGTTGCGAGCTGAGCCGGCGAGTTCATGAACTACCTGGTCACGGGTGCGACGGGGTTCATCGGCCGCCCGCTTGTCGAGGAACTGTTGAGGCGTGGTCATAGCGTCAACTATCTCGCAC
>JAFAUR010000651.1 GCA_019243205.1 Acidobacteriaceae bacterium
GGGCGGAGGCCCTCAACTGCTGCAAGCGAATTACGCGGGCGTCAACTACAACAAGCTGATGACGCCCAATGTCCCGACCTCCAATGTAGAACTGGACGTTTACGAAGCGACGAAATCTTCAGCGGTTGCGCGCGTCTCGCAGCAGATGCTCATTCTTGAGCCGAATGCATCGCAACTGGCGGTCAGCGAGACGGTCGTTATCGAAAACCCTTCCGACCACACCTATAACAACGATGAACTGGGCGGCGTGCGGTTTTTCCTGCCGCCGGCGGCAAACGGGCAGGTCCGGATCAGCGCGCAGGGGCCCGGCGGTATGCCATTGCCCAGGCCTGCCGAGAAGACGCGCGAAGACGATGTCTACAAAGTGCAGTTTCCTATCAAGCCGGGTTCGACCGAGTTCCAGATCAGCTATGTTTTACCGGTCGGCTCGCCGTTTCAATTTCGCGGCCGGGTGGTAGGAGTGCCCGGAATGCCGGCCGGGCCGCTGCGACTGGTAGCGCCGCCCGGAGTGACTCTTTCAAGCAATGACATTCAGGCGGTGGGTACGGAGCCTAAAACTCAGGCCAATATCTACAACGTCACCGCGCCGAATCTCTTCTCGGTCGACGTCGCGGGAACCGGTTCGTTTCGTCAGGACGATTCGGGCGGACAGGATAACGATTCTCCGCCCGTGACTCAATCGACTCCTGCGATTTACCGGCACCTGCCCTTGCTTGTGGCGCTCGCTTTTTCGGTACTGACGGTCGGCCTCATTTTCCTGTTTCAAAGTTCGCCTGATGCCAAACGCTCTTGACGTCGGAGCCGTTTGGAAATACTACGGCGATTTTCCCGCCCTGCGCGATTTCTCGCTGACGGCTGAAAAAGGGTCATGCTGGGCCTTGCTCGGGCGGAACGGAGCAGGGAAGACGACGCTCCTGCGCATCATTGCCGGACTATCACCTTTTCAGCGAGGCTCGGTACAAGTGTTCGGCAATGCGCCCCGCACTGAGGCGGCGCGAAGCCGGATCGGGTTTCTGGGACACGGGATCGGCGTATACGAGGACCTGTCCGCTCAGGGAAACCTGACCTTCTTTGGGCGTATCCGCGGCATCGCTAAGCCTGACCACGTCGCAAAGGCTTGGATTGAACGTGTCGGATTGGCGCGGGTTGCCGCGATTCCGGTCCGCCAGTTCTCGCGCGGCATGCGGCAACGTCTTGCGCTCGCTCGCGCCTTCGTTCACAGCCCGCAACTGTTGTTGCTCGATGAACCGTTCACTTCGCTTGACGACCGGGCGATCGGCACCTTGAGTGAGTTGCTTACCGATGCGCGCGATAGCGGAGCGACGATTGTGCTCTCAACGCACCAACTTCGGGAAGCCCTGGTGCTCGCCTCCCACGTAGCTCTGATCGAGAACGGAGTCCTTCGCTATTCCGGCGAGCGCACGCAAGAGATGCTGGACGACACGAGCCTGCTCTACAGGACTTATACAAAGCTGGGGACTGCCTGACATCGGCGCTTCCCCAATGAGATCTTTTGCTCAGGCACTCGCTGTAGCGCAGAAGGACCTCGCTGTGGAATTTCGGACAAAGGAATCGCTGAATGCAGCGGCGGCGTTTGCGATCGTGATCCTGCTCTTATTCAGCTTTGCCTTCGATCCATCGCCAGAGATGACGCGCGATATCGCCGGCGGGCTGCTGTGGCTGGTGTTCGCGTTTGCCGGTGCTTTGATTTTCAATCGCGGTTTTGCTCGGGAATTGCCTAACGAATGTCTCGACGCGCTGCTGGCCTCGCCACTATCCTCATCCAGCCTCTTGTTCGGGAAAGCGATGGCCAATCTCGTGATGCTGCTCGCGATCGAGATACTTTCGCTGTTCATCTTCGGCATCTTCTATAACGTGCGCTGGTGGCTGCGGCCGGCCGAATTGGCTGGAATTTTCGTGCTCGCGACTTGGGGCATAGCGACGCTCGGCGCGGTGTTCGGCGCGTTAACGGTCAATCTGCGATTGCGAGAATTAATGGTCCCGGTTATCGTTTACCCGCTGTTGATTCCGCTTCTGATTGCGGCCATTGAGTTGACCACGGCCGCGCTCGCGAATCAGCCGTTGACGGCGGATCAACTGTTGTGGGGGCGAGTTCTCGTCGTTTTCGACATCGTTTTTACGGCACTTGCACTTTTATTGGCAGAAACAATTCTGGTGAACTAGGAGAAGGAGTAGCTTAATTGATTATGCGCGAGACAATTGCGATCGGGCTGGCGGCAGGCGCCGCTATTCTGCTGGCTTACACCCTGCACCAGATGTTTTTGGTATTGCCCGACGAAGCAGCACAAGGCGCAATTTACCGGATTCTCTTTTTTCACGCCCCGGCGGCTATGACGGGCATGATCGGCTACTTTGTTGCCCTCGTCTTCAGCGTGATGTACCTGAGCTCCGGAAACTTTAAGTACGATTCGCTTGCCGCTTCGGTGATCGAGGTTTCACTCGTATTCTCGTTCGTCAATATCGTTACGGGGAGCATCTGGGCGCGCATCATCTGGGGTATCTGGTGGGCTTGGGATTACCGGTTGACCTCGGCGCTTGTCTGCATTCTCATATTTGCCGGATACCTGATGCTGCGGCGCGCCATTGACGAGCCGACCCAGCGAGCAAGGTTATCATCCGCATTGTGTATTTTCGGGTGCGTCGATGTGGTGATTGTCTACAAATCCATCGAATGGTTCCGGAACCAGCATCCCGGCCCGGTGCTCAGCTTTCGCACGGGAGGCGGCACGATGGATCCGGCGATGGAACGAATTTTCTACCTGAATTTCCTAGCAATTCTGATGATCGCTACAGCGCTGGTTCTGGTGCGCACCCGGCAGGAATCGACAGCCCGCGAAATTGACTCGCTTCGCCGGCTTGCAAACGCGACTTAATGTTCTGAGGTAAGTGCAATGGATGCCCGAAATTTCACATTCATGTTTTATGGCTTCCTGGCCGCCTGGTTGATCGTGCTCGTGTACGTGATCAGCCTAGCGCGGCGAGGGGCGAGATTGCGTAAAGAGTTGGAGGACGTGAAGCACCTGATGCACTCTTCTGCGGAAAATCCAGAAGCGCGGTGGGAAGATCGCGTTCGCTGAGCAATCCTTACGAACAGTGACTTGGCCGCAGCATTGTGGGAAATCTCACGCTCTTCGGCGTATGTCGCTGTTTTGCCAAGTGTTCGGCCGTGTATCTTTGTGCTAACCTGGATAGGTATAAATCGAGATTAAGGAAAAGACGAGGAGTATCGGTTCTCTAGCATGGCCCTGGCGGTAGAGCAAAAGTCGGAAGTAATCAGCAAGTACAAGATTCATAAATCGGATTCAGGATCGCCAGAGGTGCAGGTTGCTTTGTTAAGTCAGCGCATTTCTCAATTGACTGAACATTTTAAATCCCACCAGAAGGATCATCATTCACGGCGAGGCCTGCTGACTATGGTCGCGCGTCGCCGTAAGTTGTTGAACTATCTGAAGGATCGCAGTCCTGAGCGTTACAAGACTCTGATTCAGAGCCTTGGTATCCGCCGCTAAGAACATTTCCCGGGTCCGGCGGGAGAACGAAACACGGATTTTCGTTCAACGGTTCCTGCCTATTAGCTTTCGCAATTCGGTCGATTGAGGCCGGTTGCGAACGGCTCCCTCCGCTCTAAGTCCTGACTTAGTCCAAAAGCTACCAGCAGCCGGATGTTGATTCGGCGCTGATGAATCAGGTTTTGGATGCAAATTAAGCATCAGGAAGTTTTACATGTCGCACAAAGTTGAAATTGATCTTCAAGGCTCGAAGGTCGTACTCGAGACTGGCAAGATTGCCAAGCAGGCAAACGGGTCTGTGGTGGTCTCTTCGGGAGATTCTGTCGTTCTGGTGACCGCCTGCGCCGCGGACAAACCCAAGCCGGGCGCATCCTTCTTTCCGCTGACGGTGGACTACCGCGAGTATACGTATGCTGCCGGTAAGTTCCCGGGCGGGTTCATCAAGCGGGAGGGCCGTCCTTCGGAGAAGGAAATCCTTACAAGTAGACTGATCGATCGTCCGATTCGACCCTTATTCCCGGAAGGGTTCAGCTGCGAGACGCAGATCATCGCCATGGTGCTCTCAGCCGATCCGGAGCATGATCCCGGTGTTCTCGCCATTGTAGGCGCGGGCGCGGCTTTGGCGATTTCCGACATCCCGTTCCACCACGTTCTGGGCGGAGTGCGTGTGGGGTTGATCAACGGTGTGTACCGCGCAAACCCAAGCTACGACGAGACCAAAGACGCGCGTCTCAGCATCATCGTCGCCGGCACGGACCAAGGGATCGTGATGGTCGAGGCGGGCGCCAATGAGGCCTCTGAAGCTCAAGTATTGGAGGCGATTGAGTTCGGACACGACTGCTGTAAGAAGATCGTAACCGGTATCCGCGAATTAGTGAAGCTTGCCGGAAAGCCGAAGCGTGAGTACGTTCCACCGGCTGTCAAGGACTCCGTGCTTGAAAAGATCTCTTCTGCAGTCCGCGAAGAATTGAGCGACGCCCTGAATACCGAAAAGTACGGCAAGCTCGAGAGCTACAGCCGTGTGGATCAGGCGAAGGCAAAGGCAGAGGCTCTCTACGATGACGAAGCCGAAAAGAGCGAAGCCGGCAAAGTCTTCGACTCCCTGAAAGAACGCATCTTCCGCGACGAAATGCTGAAGGACCGGCGGCGTCCTGACGGCCGCGCTTTCGATCAGATCCGGCCCATCACTTGTGAAGTCGGGGTTTTGCCTCGAACGCATGGATCCGCAATCTTCACGCGTGGGGAAACGCAGGCTCTCGTCACTACGACGCTCGGTACGAAAGATGACGAGCAACGGATCGAGCTATTCGACCCGACCGAGACATCGAAGCGATTCATGCTTCACTACAACTTTCCTCCCTTCAGCGTTGGCGAAGTTGGGTTTATGCGTGGTCCGGGCCGGCGTGAAATTGGCCACGGCGCGCTCGCAGAGCGTTCACTTTCTCCCGTCGTGCCCGACGAAAAAGATTTCCCGTACACGCTTCGGGTCGTCAGCGACATCCTCGAATCGAACGGATCCAGTTCTATGGCGAGCGTCTGCGGCGGGACTCTATCCATGATGGACGCCGGTGTGCCGCTTGCGGCGCCCGTGGCCGGCATTGCCATGGGCTTGGTGCTCGAAGGTGATAAGTACGCCGTTCTGACCGATATTGCGGGCGCGGAAGACCACTACGGCGACATGGATTTCAAAGTCGCCGGCACCAAGGACGGAATTACCGCGCTGCAAATGGATATCAAGGTCCCGAACCTGACCACGAAGATCATGGGCGAGGCCTTAGAGCAGGCGCGCCGGGGCCGTCTCGAGATTCTGGACAAGATGATCGCGACTATCGCCGCGCCGCGCACGCAGCTTTCGCAATACGCGCCCAGGATTTACACGACCAAGATCCCGACCGACAAGATTCGGGAACTGATCGGACCTGGCGGCAAGGTGATCAAGGGAATCATCGACCAGACGGGCGTCAAGATCGACGTCTCGGACGACGGGACGGTGAACATTTTCGCTTCGGACGGCAACTCGGCAACGCGCGCGCTGCAAATGGTCAGCGATATCGCGGCGGTCGCGGAAATCGGCAAGACGTACCTCGGGAAAGTTGTTCGTATCGCCGATTTCGGAGCGTTCGTAGAGATTTTCCCCGGAACGGACGGCTTGCTGCACATCAGCGAGATCTCTGAGAGCCGGATCAAGAACGTGCGGGATGAGTTGAAAGAGGGCGATCAGATCCTGGTCAAGGTGCTGGCTCTCGAAGGCAACAAGATCAAGCTCAGCCGCAAGGCCATCCTGAAAGAACAGCGCGAGAAGCTAAAAGCGAGCGCCGGCAATTCTGAATAGCAAAATCTCCGGTACGCCCGAAAGGCGCGTACCGGGTTCCTTGCACAGAGGAACGTTCTCGTGCCGTCTGGCACGCCGAAGATTGCGCCGAGGTCACCCTGCGCTTTGCTTGGCGGCTTGGCTGGTGCTTAGCGTGGACAACATGAAGACCAGCCTGTCCGGGCGGGAGTCCTTGAACGGCGCGGCCGAACCTGGACCTGATCTCCTGGAAGTTGATGTCTTCGAAGTCACAAAACCCGTGCGAGCGAAGAATCGCTGCCATGCCGGCCGGCTCGAAACGGCTGGCCCAACGTTCATCAATTTTCTCAAGCTGTTTGGTCCGCTCCGTTATTAATTCCCTTATCTCTTCTGAGAATGACTGAGGCGGTTCCATGTAGTCGAACACCACCTCCGAGTTCTCGATTGACGCGATGTAATCCAGAATGCTGCCGATAGCCTCCTGTCTCAGATATGGCACAACACCGAGCCAACTGAAAAACGCGGGCGAGTTCTCCTGAAACCCTGCGCCGACAAGCGTCTCCCTCAAATGGTCCCGCTCGAAATCGACTGGCACGAGAATAAGCCATGGCGGAAGTGCCAGTTGAGCTTCAGCCAAGCGCAGGCGTTTCCATGCCTGCGTGGCTGGGTGGTCCACCTCGTAGATACGGATCTGCCGTGCGCCATGCGGACTCCGGAGAGCGAAAGTGTCGAGTCCAGCGCCAAGGATGACGATCTGCCGAATCCCTCTTTCGACAGCTCCTGACAAAGCATCTTCCGCAATCCGGCTTCGTGCGGTGATGAATAAGCGTCCGATGCTGGCCAAGGGGTGTTCGTTCGCAAATTGCAGTACGTTCTTTTCGCCTTCGCCGAGAATGTTTATGGCAAATGGGTCATAGAAGATTGAGCCATGATCCAGCACCTGATGAGCAGCTCGTTGTCGGGCGGGTATCAGGGCCATACGGCTGGGCTCATTTGGCTTCATGTTCGAGGCCTCCATTCTCTTCAATAACTAGTCGCACGAGTGTACGTGTGCAACTGGCGCCGCGCAGTGATATCGTCAATTCGATATCTCTCGCTGAATCGGTTCGGACCAGAGGAGAAAAATCGGATCGATGATCTCTTCTTATCTCCTGCGCAGAGATTGTCCGCTCCACTAACACCCGCTGATGGCGCACGAGGTCGCAAGCCAGTGCAGCCAGCCAGGGCGCTTAAACTTCTCAGACCGATTTCGCTGGCGCCCGACCACGCGAATTTCTATGATCAATTTAGCGTTGCGTTCATGCACTTCTGCATAGGTCGGTCCATGGTATCGTCGCAGAATCACGGTGACGATCGCCTCTGGTGCCGAGTGCGGCGGTTTCTCGGCCCCGCTATTATAGGTGGGGCGCCGCTATCCATGGCGCACCAAACCGCTCACTTGGCGTGCGGGCAGACCTACCGCCTGGCCAGTCGCTTAAGGCCTTGTACACAGGCAACGTGCCCTAGAACAATTGGGAAGGGTCTACCATCTTCGTCGGGACTATGGTCCGGTACGCACCCAAGGGAGCCAGGTCGGCACCGTCACAGATCGTGCGCAGTTTGTCAGCGTCTTTCTGTAAAACAAGATTTCCGAGCGCCCGTTCCTGCGCGAACTCACCCTAAGTTCCAGCCGACAGTCCGAGTGGAACCGGCTCCAGAGGTTCGGCGGCGTCCAATTCCCGCAGGGTTTGCCAGCGTTCGCGAAGCAACCCGACGTTGATGACGCGCGATCCGATCTCTCTGAAGTGTTCCGCGTATTCAGCGGCGGCATCATTCCAGCGTCTGACATGCAGGTCCGGTGCGGATGTCCCTCCCGCCTCGTAGTATTCGGCGATCACGCGCGGGAGTTCCTGGACGGTTCTGACCAGGTGCAAGTTCGGATTTGCCATCAGGGTTTCGAGCTCGCGATTGACAGAGCTCTCCAGAACTGCGACCGGCTTGCCCAGTGCCAGAGCGTCCGCAACAGGCAACCCGAATCCTTCGTAATAGCTTGGATAAACCAGCATGCGAGCATTCACGAGCAGGCTGCGCATTGCACTCCGGCTGAGTCCTCCACTCCGCATCCACTTTAAGTTCGGCCCGGTTACTGGGGGTTCTTCGCCGCCCAGGACAACGGTCGGCCACCTCTCCCCGATCTGTTCTAAGGCCTCCGTCACTCCCTTATGGATGAAGTAGTTGCCCATCACCAACAGATATTGGCCCGTGACGAACTCGCGCTTCGTCATCCCGGCATTTGTGCCGTGATAGATGATGTGCATAGGTTGCTCGACGCCGTAGTAGGCTTCGAAATCAGCGCGCGAGAACCGGCTGATGGAAAAGACCGCATCAGAGAGCTGTGCGGTTTTCCGGAAAAGCGTGTCCCGATGCGGTGAGTTCAAGTATTCGCAGCGGACCGCAATAATATCCTGCAAGACATAGCTGACGCGCGGGGCGAGGCGGTTCATGCGGTAGAACTCAGGCCAGGAGAATACCTGACACGGCTTGAAAACGAGATCGAAGAGCATCGGGTCGTCGCTTCGATCGCGATATATCTTGTACCCGATCAGCTCATGATCGAAATAGTGCTGCTTAACTCTCAGCCCGACGTAAACATCCCAATCCTCGTTCAGGTAAAAGCGGAGCGCTCGGAGCAGATTCAATCCAAAATCCGAAGTGCCGGTATACGCATCGGGGAGGTGGAACAAATCGTACAGCAATCTTGGCCGATGAGGAATTCGCAGCGAGGCAAATTTTTCTACAGGGTCCTGACGGTAGCGCCCGTACTCATACACGACCCGCTCGTACTCCGGGTATCGGGCCAGCAATGTGCTTCGATTCCTGAGCTCCAGAGCGTCGCGGCTGGAACCAAAGGACGATGACTCGTAGTGACATACGAATGCGTGGTTCGCTGCCACGGCCGAGTACCCGTAGCGGTTGATACGGCAGGCGAGATCGTTTTCTTCGTTGTATCCGGGACTGTAGGCTTCATCGAAAAGGCCAAATCTGTCGAGAACTTCCGCCTTGATCAGAAGACAGAACCCAACTGCGGTCGGCATGACCTGGTAACGAGGCAACAGATGTTTAATCTCCTGCCAGATCCTGAAGGACTCTTCCGGGGTGGTGATTTCGTCCGTGTCGGGAATCGAGAAAATCGTAGCGGAATTGCTGCGAGGAGTTACCAGCCCGTGTTTCTCGTGGAGGTGAAGAACCGCCGACATCTCCTCGAGAAAGCCGTCTGTCACTGACGTATCCGAATTCAGAAGAAGTAGATCGTCTCCCGTTCCGCGAAGATTCTCAGCGGCCCAGTTACAGCTTGCGACAAACCCCCTGTTTCGTTCGCTGCGTACGTACCGAAGGCTCGGGAAATTCGATTGAGCCTCGTTGCAGACGTCACGGATGCTGTCATCAGGAGTCGCATCATCCAGAACATAAACCGGGCAACCGGGCGGAACACGTCGCTGGAGACTCTCGAGGCAAATTCTCAGTTTTTCCGCGGCGCCGTAAGCTGGGATCACGATCGTGATCCTGGTGCGGATATCTGACTGGCTCATCCCTTCTTGAAAAGGCTGTTGAGCTTTCGTAGCGGCTTTGTCACTCGCCAGGACACCGACTCCTCCAAATCTTTCCGCACGCCGCGTTCGGCTTCGAGCTGCTGTTCGATTGCGGCGAGAGACTGCCTCAGATTCTCAATCGTCATGCGGTCGGGCAAACGTTCTTCCTCGTGGGCCTTTTCACGGGCAGCGTATAGAGCTTCCAATTCCTGCAGCTCACGTTGCAAGCCGTTTCTTTCCGTAGCGAGTTGAGAGATCTGCGCTGCTGCGATGGCTCGCTCCTCTGCCAGGTTGTGGAAGCCCTCGGAAAGTGAACGGAGTTCGCAGGCGTCTCCGAGAGGAACTTCGGCCAGCATGCCAAGAATGTTCTCCGGAGAGGTTGTGATACGTAACGTTAGCTCAATTGAGTCGGCCTGACGGTCACCGGCTGTCTGCGGAAATCGAATCTGTGGATCGCTGCCGGGACTAAGAAGGCAGAATATGTCAGCACGCGGAGCAACTGTTGCGTTACCAATCTGAAGCGTACGCAAGTCCTTCGGTTCACATGCGGCCCACGTGATATGACCTCCCTCCCGGGCAGTTACGTTGCGGATTTCTACCGCGCAGGGAACGAAACCAGGATCGATGCGCAAGTCTTTCAGGGCGGATACTTCGCGGAGTGTCAACTTAGCGGTCCGCCATTGGTCGAATGGGACTTCATAACCGACCGTTCGTTCTTCCGAGAAACTACCCTCGTCTGCGGTGTAGACTTGCACGGAGGTTGTTCCCGAACGTGAGGGGCGGTCAAGCTGCGCAAGCACTGCCTCAAACGTTCGGTTGAACCGAAGCTGGATCGTAAGGAGCAACGGGTCTTTGTGTTCCGGGACGTCGGAGATGAATATCTGTGGATCGTCTCCATAACTGAACACGTGAAAGCCGTTTGGTGTTTGCAGCGGCGCGGCGGTCCCCCCAAGTCCGAGCCGGGTTAATTGCTCGGCGGCTCCCGCCCACAGAAGGTCACCGTTCCGCTGATCCGATATCGTCACGGATTGGAGGTCAATGACACACGGATAATCAGCCGGGTCAATGCGCAGCGGGCCATCGCCGGTGCCATCCGGCAAAGGAAACGTGAGGGTCTGTAAATCTCCAAACCTGACAGACTGTGATCCGGCATCTGAATAACTTCCATCGTTGAACCTGAAAACCTGAACCGATGTCCACTGCGACTTACTCTCGCGGCGTTCAGACTCAAATACATTCTCAAGGTGGGAGGAATAGATGACGTAACGGCGGCGGAGCTGGTCACGAGCTTCGGCGCTTCCTTCAAAAAGCGATTCGAAAAGATCGTTCCACTCGCGCCTGCGGCCGGGTTTTCGAAGAACCCCGAGGCCCCACGAGTGATCAAACGCAAATGTCTCCGGAAACTCGGCTACGAGTTCCTCCCACAATCGCCAAACCCCGAAATCGGCATGGTGAACTGCGGTGTCATGCAGAAGGACAATCCCGCCGTCTCGTACTTTCGGGTACCAGTTTCTGAAATCGTGGCTCACCGCTTCATACGTGTGGAGGCCATCGATGTGCAATAGATCGATAGAGGAATCGGCGAATCTCTCCCGAGCCTCATCGAAGCTCATCCTTAACAGGTGGGAGAACGAGGAATAATTGGCATTGTTGTACGCCTGGACATCTTCGAACACGTTATCCGCATAGAATCCGGCGTGAGACTCACCGTGCCAGTGGTCGACCGCGTAGCATTGGCAGCTTATGTGGTTCTCTAGAATGCTTTGGCAGAAAGTAAAGTAAGATTCTCCGAAATGAGTTCCTAACTCGACCAGCAACGAGGGCTTGACCGCTGCCACGAGATCAGCCGCGAACGCCAAATGTCCGGACCACGCGCCCAAGTTCGCAGGACGATAGCGGCGAGGGACAAACTTCGGAAAACCCAACGCGAAGCCTGATTTCTCAGCAGTAACAATGGGCTGCACTTGCATCAACAATTTAACATTACGGACCAGTTCAAGCGGTCAAAGTTCCGCTGGGAACGATCCCGCTATCGCCGATGCATCCTCAAATTCAGCCAGATTCGGGTTCGCGCGGATAGGCTGTGGTGCGGCGGATGCATAAGCCTCGTCCGGATCAGGAACCGCGGAATTCTCGAATGTCGCGACGGCAAACGGGGTCACAAGTACACGCAAGCCTCGGTCGTGCGCGTGCCGGGCCAAATTCGCGACGAGCTGCGGTGTTGGCAATCCCGCCAGCATCCTAAGATCGCCAATCTGTTCGAGAGCTTCTCTCTTTACGGCAAAGAATTGAGGCGATACAGCCTCTACTGTCCGGACGGTCATCAGGTGCGGAAAGCGCGGAAGCTCCGAAAACAATAGCCCGCGATACGGATCAATGAGCCTTCCATCTTCATCCCGGACAAAGCCTGTTGAAATAACGCGCGTATCGGTATCAATGCAGATGCCGCTCACCAGGCCGCAATCGGTCCGCCGCGCTTGGGCAAGCATCTCCTGGCAGAAACAATGGCTGATGGTTTCCAGAGGGCCATGCACAAACACCAGTACATCTTCTTTGATTTCGCTAAAATCCCGAATCAAAGCTCGCCCGAGTTCGGAGTGATCACGGTACAGAAGACAACCTACGAATTCGTACGCGCTCACCTTGCCTGGCTTGAGGTTCAGCGCGATGGTGGATTGCTGGAACATGCCATCTTCGCAGCGCGCGAAGATGGCTACGCTTGCCTCGCTCGAAAAACGTGGCGTGTAACGGATAAGCGGGAACATCCACCCGGGCTCAATCTCCGCTGTCTCGCCGCGCACAGCGCTGTGCTCAGATGCGACGCTTAGCAGCAATCTGCGTTGCCTTGCGTCGCCTGATGGACTCTCTTCCGTGCCGGCGCCCGCCGTCCGGCGATGATAGAGAATTTTCGGGATGTGGCACACCCGGTCGCAGCCCACTTGTTCCGCAACTCGTAGAAGGAAGTCCCATTCGACCGCGGCAGTGAGGTCGTGCGAAGCCCCTATATCTCTCAACCCGCCAACTTGCCGGACGAGGTTTGGGCGGACCGCCGCAAATCGGCTCAGGTAATCAAAAGATCGGAAGATTTGCCAATCGAAATCTGGTTTGAAGTAAGGCGACAAGCGACGGCCGTATCGATCGATCCGGTCGTAATCCGTATACACGAGTTCGGCCCACGGTTGCTCATTCAGATAACGCGCGATCTCAACCAATGCGAATGGAGAGAGTTCATCGTGAGCGCGGATCAGTGCGAGGCAATCGTCATCAGAGCTGGCCAGCACGGAATTGAAGGCCGTGAAAGAAGATGGGCCGACGTCGGAGCGCAACCGGATCCTAGGATCTTCAGCTGTGGCCTTCTCTAATAGAGCGGCGGTCCGTTTCTCCAACAAAGGAAAGCCCAGAACCGTTGCCGTCCAGTTCTGATACAGCTGACCGACGATGGAGCGAATCGTCTCCCGCGCGAAGTAACCATCGGAATTGCCCAGATCGACGACCAGGTGTATGCGAGGACGGAACGCGAGACCGGCCATATGCTCCGAAACTTCATCCGAGGGCCAAAAGTGTCGAGGCTCTCTGGTCTCGACCCACTCCGCGTAACTGGCCGCGCGTTCATTTCTCCAAACGGGCAGGGGCGGCACCGGCGCGGTCGCGACGACTGAAGAAATTTCATTTCCTCGTGTGACCTCCAGGTTCACGGTCGCACTGAGCTTTGGATGTCTAAACTTGACGCAAAACCCGGAGTACCGGGCTTCCGGCGCCGCTTGATCGTGGACGACATCGGGACGCGACAGACCCGGCTCGACCAACTGATCGTTGCCGTCGACTTCGAGAATCAGAGTCGAGCTAGCATCTTTGACCGGAAAGAACCACCCGGCAAGATAGTATTCGTCTCCCCTAAGCCACTGAGCCTCGGGCGTGTCCAGATGAAACCGGAAATCCGGAGTCCTGCCATTGCTCCCCAAAGTCCAGAATAGTAAAAAGGCTAGTTCGGTCGCGCTTCGGCGGCAAGATCGCCCGCATCGGGCGAAGCAAGCTTACGTTGTACTTCGAAGCTGGCGCGAGGGTCAAGGGCGGACGCCTTTCCTGCGTAGAAGATGCCGAAACGGAGACCGAGACTCGCGAGCGATCCGAGAAAGGCGGCGGTGATGGTCTTTTTTCGCGACCTTCCCGGCAATACCGAGAGTACGGCGCTCGCGACGGTCAGCACCTTGGCGGTTTGCCACAGGAACCCGCTGAATCCCTGCTTCAGCGGCCGCCCTACGCGTTTCACTCGATTCGCATCGGCTTCGAGCGTTGCGGTCGCGAGAAGCTCGACCATTTTTCCCATCAGAGCAAAGCGCTGAACGGCGCGGTGTTCTGGTTCGTTTAGTTTGAAGAATTCAAAAAACGAAGCCGCCGCGGCTGTGCCTGAGGCGAGGAAAAGCACGGGCATGGTTCGATACGCCTGCTGCCAAACGGGCACCGCACTTTGAGAGATCAGGACGCCCGTGTAGCCCGAGAGGCCTAATCCCAATAGCCCTGCAACCACGCCGCAAGTCTCCGCGACAGGTCGAAAGATATTCGGACCTAGCGATAGAACCGCCGCGCCGCCCGCCGCAGTCGAGAAAATCGATAGAATCCACGATCCCATGCTCATGGGTGACGATATGCGAAATACCCGAAGCATGTTCAGGAAGCGGGAGGGAACGCCGAGATCATGTATCAGCAGCGCCGCGCTCATAGCGCCTCCGACGGTCGCCGTCCATCGGGACTTCAGGACGAGCGAACGCATGGCTTCGGGTGCGAAGAGTTGCGCGGCCGCCCCGAACGTTGCGCCCACACCGGCAACGCCGCCCACGTAGAAATAAGCCGGTATGGACCATATCCATACCGGCTGCTTCAGCATCGGAGCGTCGTAATAGCTCGGGCTGGCTTGGGACTGTTTGCTCGGAATGTACGGGAACGATTGCGCCCGGAGGGCCCGGTCGTACTTGCTCCGGAGCGTGACCTGGCTGGCAGCTTCTCCCGAAAGGATTCCAAGTTCGCTATCGATGTTCCGGCCGTCGTCCTGTGTTTCCGAGATCCAGGCAATAGCGTGAGGGTCCGATACTTTGGGCGTTCGATCCGTCATCGCGCACTGCTCCCGTTCGAGCGAGGGCCGCCGAGCATGACCGAAGCGACTGCCAGCGCGGAAACCCCAATCGCAGCGAGGCCGGTTGAGATCCAGCTTTTCTTGCCCTTCTGTGTCGGCACTTCAGGATTAGGCGGCAGGTTGTAGACCTCAGGTTTATCGAGCAGCAGGAAGAACGCGTTCAGCCCACCCGTGCCTGGCTGGGCGGCCGCATCTTCGCCGTAAAGATAGGCTTCATGGATGCCTTCATCATGCAGCTTCTGGACACGCTCACGCGCGTGTTCACGTAACTCATCCACATCTCCGAACTGTATGGACGCGGTCGGGCATGCTTTCGCGCATGCGGGCTGCATCCCGTCCTTTTGCCGGTCGTAACAAAGCGTGCATTTCCAAGCCCGCCCGTCATCCGGATTGCGATCGATCACGCCGAACGGGCAGCCGACCACACAGTAGCCGCAGCCGTTACAGACGTCCGGCTGGACGTAAACTGATCCGAACTCTGTTCGGATAATCGCCCCGGTTGGGCAGTTTTCGAGGCAGCCCGCACGCGCACAATGCTTACAAACATCGGATGACATCAGCCAGGACAAACCGCCATTGTCCTGACCGGAAATAGGTACCGGACGCTCGATGAAGCTGACATGCCGCCAGGTACTGCTGCCGAGATGAACCGTATTGTCGTACGACATGCCCGTGAAGTGATATCCGTCATCAGGCAACTGATTCCACTGCTTGCAGGCGACTTCGCAGGCCTTACAGCCAATGCAGAGCGTGGTGTCCGTGAAAAAGCCGTTTGCCATGTCGTTCTCGACTCTAGGTCTGATCGCCTTGCTTCGACATCGGAGCGTGGACGTTGTGCTTGCCGACCGGACGGAACTGAGCTTCGGGCAGATCCCGCAGGTTTTCGTCCGGCATCACACCCGGCCGCATCCAATGTGGTTTGCTTGGATCGCGCCGCCCGGCGCGAATATTCCCGGTCAGAGCCTTGGATTCCATGATGCTGGTATTCGGGTCTGCCTGGAATGCAAGCAACTCGTTCGCGGAATCACCCACGATCAAGCCCCGGTTGCCCCAATGGTAAGGAACACCGATCTGGTGGACCCAGCGTCCGCCCAGTTTCAGCGGTTTCATACGTTCGGTCACCAGGACGCGTGCTTCAATCTCGGCCCGAGCCGACGAGATCGTGGCCCAGCCGCCGTTACGCAAACCCTTCTCCGCGGCGAGTTCCGGAGACACCTCGCAGAACATTTCCGGCTGCAATTCCGAGAGCCAGCTCAACCATCGCGACATTGCACCCGACGTGTGATGCTCGGTCAAACGATACGTCGTGATGACGTGCGGAAACTCCGGATCTTCGTACGGCCGTGCAAACTTATTGTCTGTACGCGGATACTCGATACGAACGGGATTGCACTGCTGGCCATAAAGCGCATTTTTTACGGGAGATTCCAGCGGCTCATAATGCGTCGGCAGCGGACCTTCCTGCAGGCCGTTTGCGGCGAACAGCCATCCCTTGCCGTCCGGCTGCAGAATGAACGGATCGTCACCAGCAATTGTCTCCAGACCTTTCGCGTCGTGTGACGGACGGTATCCCGGCGGCTTCGGCTTCTGGAAATCCGGTTCATCGTAGCCGGTCCATTTTTTCTGCGATTCGTCCCACCAGATGAGTTTTTTGCGGTCTGACCACGGTTTGCCTTCCGGATCGGCCGCAGCGCGGTTGTAAAGAATCCGGCGATTGGCAGGCCATGCGAAGCCCCACTCATGCCCATAGTGGTACATGTCTGTCGCCGGTTCCCGCTTCGCGGCACGGTTTACTTTTTTCGCGTAAATGCCGGAGTAAATCCAACAGCCGCACGCGGTCGAGCCGTCGTCCTTCAGGTCGTTGAACCCATCCACCGGGTTCCGATCGGCGACCGTGTAACCGTTAACTTCCGCGAGAACGGCCTCCGCGCTTGGCTCTTCGATCGCGCCTTCCGTTGGATAGTCCCACGTCATGTCCTGAATGGGCTTGTCCTTAGGATCCGTCGAGTTAGCGTAGATTTCTTTCAGCCTTTTGCCGAGGTGAAAAGCGAAATGAAGTTCGCTCCGTGCGTCACCGGGCGGCTCGATTGCCTTGTGGTGCCACTGCGCGATTCGCTGCGTTTGCGTGAAACTGCCATCCTTTTCGGTGTGGCAGGCCGCGGGGAAGAAGAAGACCTCTGTCCCGATCTCCTGCGTTTTGACCTCGCCCGAGTCGTGTTCGGGAGAAGTCTTCCAGAACTCCGCCGTCTCGATCAGAGAGAAGTCGCGGACCACCAGCCATTTCAAGTTCCGCAGACCCTTTCTCTGCAAGCCTGCATTGGGAGAGCCGACAACCGCGTTCTCGCCCATGACGAAATAGCCTGTCAAGTTGCCATCGGCCATGTATGCAACCGTGGTCATGTGCGAGTGATCGCCGGTGATCTTAGGCAGATGTTGATAGCAGTACTCGTTTTCCGGGGTTGCCGCATCACCATACCAGGCCTTCAGTAAAGACACCATGTACTTGGGTGTCTCCGTCCACCAACCGGAACGCGGCGTATAGTTCTCCAGATACTTTGCCAGCGTGGGATCATGCTTCGCTTTTGGCATCGAAAGATAACCGGGCAGCAGGCTGTACAAAGTGGGGATGTCGGTCGAGCCCTGAATAGTCGCGTGCCCGCGTAAGGCGAGAATACCGCCCCCGGGACGGCCCATGTTGCCCAATAACAATTGCAAGATCCCGGCAGCGCGAATCATCTGCGCGCCGATCGAGTGGTGAGTCCATCCGACCGCGTAGCAAAAGGCCGTTGTCCGTTCGCGGCCCGAGTTATTGCAGATCGTCTCGGCGATTCTCAAAAACGAATCCTTGCGGACTCCGCAGATCTGCTCCACCATCTCGGGCGTGTAGCGTGAAAAGTGGCGCCTGAGAATCTGAAAGACGCAGCGCGGATGCTGAAGCGTGTGGTCCTCATGAAAGGATTTCGCCTGCTCCTGCTGGAAATTGGCCGCGCGTTCTGCATGTGATTCCGGCACTCGGCCGCCCGCATGCATCTCGCTGCCCCCATCACGCTCGTAGCTCCAGCTAGTGGTTCCGTATTGCGATTGTTTCGGCTCCCACCCGCTAAACAGCCCGTCCAAGTCCTCCGTGTCCTTGTAATCTTCGGAAACGATTATGGAGGCGTTGGTATACGGGATCACATACTCCTTGAAGTAGCGCTCGTTTTCAATGACGTATGAGATTAAGCCGCCAAGGAACGCGATGTCGGTACCTGCCCGGATCGGCGCATGTATGTCGGCAGTCGCACTAGTGCGGGTGAAGCGCGGATCGACATGGATGATCTTGGCTCCGCGCTGCTTCGCCAGCATCACCCAGCGGTATCCAACCGGGTGATTCTCCGCCATGTTCGAGCCTTCTATGACGATGCAATCCGCATTCGCCAAATCCTGCAGCGAAGTGGTCGCGCCGCCTCTTCCAAACGAGGCCCCCAGACCGGGGACCGTAGAGGAGTGTCAAATACGGGCCTGATTTTCGATTTGTACGATGCCCAGCGAATTGAAGAGCTTCTTCAACAGATAATTTTCTTCGTTGTCGAGCGTTGCCCCTCCGAGGTGAGCCATGCTTAATGTGCGGTTGAGAACATCTCCGCCTTCGCTTTTCGCCTGCCAGTTCTGGTCGCGAGCATCTTTCACTCGTTGCGCGACCATTTCCATAGCCTGTGCGAGCGGAATAGCTTCCCAAGTTGTGCCGTGAGGCCGACGGTAGAGCACTTGCTGCACACGCTGCTGGCTTGTGACCAGTTGGAACGTGGCAGACCCCTTCGGACAGAGGCAGCCTCCGGAGATGGGCGATTCAGGATCACCTTCGATGTCAAGGATGCGATCGCCTTTGACGTAAATCAGCTGTCCACAGCCCACGGCGCAGTAGGGACACACTGACCGGACAACACGATCCGCATGCCGCGTCCGCGGAGCCAATGATTTCGAGCGATTCGATGCCGCCGTATCGCCCAACGCGTGAGGGTCGCTTCGCTGCAACTGTTTAAGAACCGGCCAATCCGTAATCTTCGGCAAACCGTTCATATTATTGTCCTTTTCCATAGTGGACTAAGGCGGTGTTGTTATAAACAAGTATTTTTTCCAAACGCGAAATGAGTCGCCCCGTGAAATACGCGGTATCGACAGAGCGAAATGGCCGAGCACATCGCAACCGCTTCGGCGTCAAAAAGTGATAGGTTCATTCTTCAGCTGACCGACTATGAGCGACCTTGATGTCCACTCCAGATCCGTGCGCGCA
>JAFAUR010000749.1 GCA_019243205.1 Acidobacteriaceae bacterium
CCACTCGTCCCTCTCCGTGGCACCCACCCCGATCTTTTTTGCGAGTGTAGCCGAGACGTCCCACCATCCGGCAGATGGTGGACTTGCTCACCCTAACCCCTAGCAGAGCTCGTAGAGCAGAGATCGGCCCTCCTCGCCGTAGGTGAGGGCCGGGCGGGTTTTTGAGATCCTCCTCTAGCAGCTTCACATCGCGTTCCCATCGAGCTTCTTGGCCTTCTTCTTGGCAGGCGCTTTGCCCGGAGTAAGTGGCTTTCCTTGTTCTTTGAGCTTTACGACGTAGCGCTTGAGCGAGGTTGCACCCACTCCGAGAACGTGCGAGAGTAGCCTGGGCCTTTTCGACATCCCGCGCCCAACGGCGGCGGCGGGGGCGATCTTCTCGCTTAGGTCTACCGAGTACGCTTTCTCATGGCCGGATGATGCACCATCGTCCAACCTCACCGCAACACGCTGTCAGTTTATTTGCCTGTTAGTTGCATAGGAGAGTCTCTGGACTTGCATCGGTTCCGTGGCTCTCCCTTACTTTTGGTGATCCGCCGAAACCCAAGCGTGTTTCGACCTTTAGAGCCCGCCCAAATAGCCGTCAATCAGTACCAATGCCCATCAAAGACGTTTCAAGCGGACGTAGATTTGGGTGTTTTGGCTCCCTCAGGCTTCTCTTCACCAAAAGCTGGGGAGAGCCGGTTCGGGCTCTCCGTTGCTTTTGGTGCAGCGCAATGCCCACTTGCACACTCGATCTAGCAGGATTCAGGCTGCGCCGAGCACACGCTGACGTAGCAGCTCGAAGCTAGCTCGACCGTACATAGACCTCTTGATCAGTTTCAAGCGGTTTATCTGCCCCTCTGTCTGTCCGTTGCTGTATGGCAGTGTTAGTGCGGCTTCTACGGCGGAGTGCTCTCGCTTGAAACCCATCGCGAAGGTCTCGAAGTCCTTCACGCCGCAGCTGAGAGCATTCTCGAGCCATCCGTCGAAGTCCTCCGCCTCCCGATGGCGGACCATCTTCTTCCCGAATCGTTGGATGAGCGGGTACATCACGGCGGCATCATCGGAAGCCTCCAACACCTGCTCTAGCGCCTGGCGTTCGGTAGCCCCCAGACGCTCGGGATCATCCAATAGCAACCACACCAGGCGCTTCGGTGAGGGAGCGCGGTTCGTCTTGCCGACCGACCCCTGCAGTGTTCGCTTCTGGCAACGTTCCATCATGGACGAGCGGTACCTGCCTGGTGTGGTGGGTGCCGGTTCCTCCCTTCTCTGCCTCGCCCACTGCAGCACCCGACCCTGGGCACCGGGGTAGCCCTGCTCCCTTATCTCTCGCCACATCTGCAGGGCGTTGCGGCATCCCTCCTCCCATCTCTTCGCAAGATACGGCTCGAAGGGATCGAGCATACTGGGCTCTCGCGGTCGGCGAGGCCGCTCCGGGAAGGCATCCGCATGGACGTAGCGGCGTACGGCCCCGCGGCTCATCCCGAGATAGCAGCAGATGGCCAGCATGCTCATGCCTTGTTCGTGAAGCTTTTTCACCTTCTTGTAGTCGGTGAGCCGCTCGCGACGCTCGGCCTCTCCGGCAGCTCTTTCCTTCGCCGAACGCGGCACGGGAGTGTGCTCACGAATCGAGCGAGAAGGATCGCGATCGGCAATCGAAGGCAGCCTAACCACGGAGAGCACCTCGTGATTGTGCTCCAAGACGCGCTCTGCGGCTTCGCGCAGGTTCTTCAACAGATGCCAGCGGTCCAGGACCTCCACGGCCGTCGGAGCGCCTTCCTCGATGCCGCGTTCGTACTCGGTAGAACGGTCTCGGCTAACGACCCGGATGGACGGATGCCCTTTGAGCCAGGCGGAGAGCGCCTGTGCGGAGCGGTCGGCTAAGAGCTCTATGGGACGGTGCCTCTCGAGGTCCACGACGATCGTCCCGTAGCGCCTGCCGCGCAGCAAAGCGAAGTCGTCAATGCCAATCACCTTGGGTACCGGATGGGCGGCGCTCGCGGCGCTCCGGACGTAGCGCAGCAGGGTCGTGGGGCTCGCCACCACACCGAGGCGCCGGATCAGCCGTGCTCCGGCCTCGCCGCCCAGCGCGAAGCCCACCAGCTTAAGGACCTCGTGCAGGCGAGTCGTCTTGCGAGCATACGGCTCCACTAGAGAAGGCAGGCGTTCGGTGAAGATCCGGCGCGGACATCCGGTCTTTGAGCATCTGAACTTCCTCACGCTCAGGAGCAGCCTCACACGGCGGCCACTCCAGGCCAGGTCGGCCACGGTGCGCCGATAGCGACTATGCAGACGAGCTGTTGCGTGCCCACATACGGGGCAGGCCGCCGGTAGGGAAGTGCTCGCGAGGGTCAGCGAGACGGTGTCGGCATCGATGAGGGCGTCTTCGAGCCGGAGGCCGGGTACTTTGGGCAGCAGGGTCAAAGGCAGTTTCGAGGTATGTTTCATACCCTACTTTGTAGGTCATGAGGTGCCCGGCTGCACCAAAAGCAACGGAGAGCCGGCAGCACGGACAGGCATGAGGACGAGGCGGTATCTAGCTGCGAGCTTCGCCGTTTTTCGGCCGAAGACCATCGGGCGGTAGCGAACGTTTTGCCAGAGCGGTATCTGGTCGTCGTAATTGATGCTCGCCGGGTGGCCGGACTGACCGGGCAAGATGACGCTCCAC
>JAFAUR010000766.1 GCA_019243205.1 Acidobacteriaceae bacterium
CAGAACATTTCTTTGAAGAAGCTGAGGCTGATCTTGACGGCTTCTGCCATGCGAGTAGAACGTAGATGCACTTCCAGCGTGATGTCGAAGGCAGCATCACCCGCTTGCTGCAAATAAGGCAGAGGGGCGATGTTATGGGGCGGGGCAAAAGTCCGGAAGGGTGCAAGCGCTTCCATCGTGATTATCCAGGGTGAGATCGAGGTCGCAAAGTTTTTCCCCAAAAAGGGTCCCAGCGGTTGATATTCCCAGCGTTGGATATCGCGCGCGGACCAGTCGTTGAGAAGACAGACGCCCGCAAGATGGTCTTCGGCATCGGTGATCGGAATGGGCTCGCCCTGCCTGTTTCCGGGTCCCGCAAAAAAACCAAGCTCGACCTCGAAATCCAGTTCAGATGTTGGCGCGAACTGCCCTTCGGCCACTTGGCCCCAAGGTCTTCGGAAAGGTGTGCCGCTCAGGACGATAGAAGATGATCTGCCCCCGTAGGCGATCGGGACGTGTTTGTAATTCGGCAGTAACGGGTTATGCGGACGGAAAAGCCGGCCGATATTGAGCGCGTGTTGAAGCGAAGCGTAGAAGTCGGTGTAGTCACCGATCTTGGCGGGAAGCAGCATCTCGCAATCGGCCAACGCGATCAACTCCCGGGCAGTTGAGCCTTGTTCCAGCGTACGGCTCAGGAACTGCCGCAATTCCCGCCGCTGCGATGTCGGCCAGCTCATGTATTCATTCAGCGATTCGCCTGCGAGCCAGGGCCGAAGATCCAGGACATAATCGCCGATCGCGACACCCGCGCGGGGAGAACGGTCGCTCGCAGTTCGAAAGACACCGAGCGGAAGGTTCTGGATGGGAAAATCGCATCCGGGCTGGTTCGCGCTTTCTACCCAACTCTTACGCGCAGGATCGTGAGTGTCATCGATCATCTATGCATCGAGCCACGAAAGATAATAGTCGCGATCTTCCGCTTCGACTGCTTCCGCGCTCACACTGAGGCTTCGAAACGTGTCCACCATCACGGCTAGTTCGTTTGTTTGTTTCTGACCTAGGGAAGCCTCGGTTCGACCCGGTTGCGGGCCGTGCGCAAGGCCATCAGGATGTAGCGTGATCGAACCGTATTCAATGCCTTTGCGGCTCATGAATTCAGAATTGGCGTAATAAATTACCTCGTCAGACATAACGTTGGAGTGACTGTAAGGTGCCGGAACGGCTTGCGGATCAAAATCAAACGGGCGTGGACAGAACGAGCAAACGACAAAACCGTCTCCCTCAAACGTCTGATGAGTCGGTGGAGGAAGGTGGAATCGGCCCACGCGGGGTTCGAAGTTTCGTATGTTTAGGGCCCATGGATAGTAGAATCCGTCCCAACCAATCACATCAAACGGATGATAAGCAAGTATCATCTCGGTGAACGTGTTGCTCTTCTTCACCACCAGCCTGAAATCGCCTTTTTCGTCGTGAGTCTCCAGATTCGCTGGACATCGTATGTCCCGTTCGGAGTACGGACTGCTCTCTGTCAGCTGTCCGAACTCGTTGCGATAACGCCTCGGCGCCCTGACATAACCGGCGCTCTCAATAACCAAAAGCACTCGTTTGTCAGATGTGAAACGATATCGGTGCAGAACCCCGCGCGGAATGACCAAATAATCACCATCGGTGAACGGAATGCTGCCGAACGGACATTCCAGTACCCCTGCGCCTTCGCTGACGTAAACGACTTCGTCCGCCTGCGCATTACGGTAGAAGGTCGAGAGATCGTCAGCCGCGCGGACCATCCAAAGAGAGACGTCATTGTTGAACAGCAGCGGAGTCCGGCCGGTTATTACGTCTCGAGATCCGTTGAACAATCGCGTTCGGAAGTGCCGGTGTCGCAGCGGCTCGGTTGGCGCGGACCGTAATTCGACCTCTTTGAGGGCACGCAGCCCGCGCACTGCCGTGGGCCGTCGAACATGGTAAAGAAGCGACGACGGACCGACAAAACCCATGTTGCCCATCAACTCTTCGGAAAACAATTCCCCGGAGGGTTGGCGAAAGACTTTATGTCGCTTATCAGGAATCTCTCCGAGGCGGCAATAGATCGACACAGATCCTCCCTTCCCAGATCCTCTGATTCTCCATCAGTTAAATCGAGCTGCTGCGCTAACCTGAAGTTATAAGATCTGTGTTGGACCCGGCCTTCGCTCCCGAAGCGACTACAAGGCTGGTGCGTCCGTGCTGCTCAATAGGAAAGTGCAATGGCAACTACCGTCTTAGGCGCTCACGAAACCAGGCCCGCGCGTTTTTGGGAATCCACGAATGGACAGAAGGCAATCATGGCCGTAACGGGCGCCATCTTGTTCTTATTCGTCATCTTCCACATGATCGGTAACCTTCAGGTGTTTGAAGGTCCCGAGCAGATCAACTTCTATGGGTTCGCGCTACGGCGCTTTCCGGAGGTGTTGTGGGGCGTGCGGATTATCCTGCTGATTGCCGTTGCGCTGCACATCTGGTCATCGGTGAATCTCGTTTCGCGCAAGCTCAAGGCCCGGCCTGTTGCATACACGAAGCGGCAGAATACCGCTTCCGACTACGCATCGCGGACCATGTATTGGAGCGGCCCCATCATTCTGGCCTTCATTATCTATCACATTCTTCACCTGACAGCCGGCGTCCTTCACCCGCAAAGCACTTTCATTGAAGGCGATGTTTATCATAACCTGGTCTCCGGATTTCAGGTCTGGTATGTCTCTGCCTGGTACATCTTTTCCATGATTCTGCTGGGCTTTCACATTCGTCACGGTGCCTGGAGCATGTTTCAATCTCTCGGTATGAATCATCCGCGACATACGCCGATTTTGAAGAACTTGGCCGCGGTGGTCGCGGTCATCATCGTCGTCGGATACATTTCCATTCCCATCAGCATCCTGTTGGGAATAATCAAATAGGTTGAGGAGTATGGAACTCAATTCACGACTGCCCTCGGGGCCGATTGAGACATCCTGGGACCGGACACGCTTCGAAATGAAGCTGGTCAATCCCGCGAATAAACGCCGTCATTCTCTCATCGTCGTTGGATCAGGATTGGCGGGCGCTTCCGCAGCCGCGACGCTCGGCGAACTCGGCTATAAGGTGAAGTGCTTTTGTTTCCAGGATTCTCCTCGCCGCGCTCACTCCATCGCCGCGCAAGGTGGCATTAACGCGGCAAAAAATTACCAGAACGACGGCGACAGCGTCTATCGGCTCTTCTATGACACCGTGAAAGGCGGAGATTTCCGCGCGCGTGAAGCCAACGTTTACCGGCTCGCGCAGATCAGCGTCAGCATTATCGACCAATGTGTGGCGCAAGGCGTGCCGTTCGCCCGGGAATATGGCGGAACTCTGGCGAATCGTTCGTTCGGCGGCGCTCAGGTCTCGCGCACGTTCTATGCACGGGGCCAAACAGGGCAGCAACTGCTGTTAGGCGCGTACCAGGCCCTCGAACGTCAGGTAGACGCGGGCGCAGTCGAAATGTATCCCCGAACGGAGATGCTCGACCTGATCGTGATCGACGGTCGGGCTCGCGGCATTGTGACCCGGCATCTCGTTACCGGTGAAGTCAACGTCCATATCGCGGATGCGGTCATTCTCGGCACCGGCGGTTACGGTAACGTCTTCTATTTGTCCACCAACGCGAAGGGCTCGAACGTCACCGCTTCATGGCGCGCTCACAAACGCGGTGCTCTCTTCGCCAATCCCTGTTATACCCAGATCCACCCGACATGCATTCCAGTGTCAGGCGACTACCAGTCAAAGCTGACGCTCATGAGCGAGTCGCTCCGCAATGACGGCCGCATCTGGGTTCCGAAGCAGAAAGGCGATAAACGCCCGCCCGACCAGATACCCGAATCTGACCGCGACTACTACCTCGAGCGCCGATATCCAAGTTTCGGAAATCTCGTTCCGCGCGACGTTGCCTCACGCAACGCAAAGTATGTCTGCGACGAGGGCCGCGGCGTCGGTGAGACTGGCCTGGGAGTCTATCTCGATTTCTCAGACGCCATCAAGCGTCTGGGCCGGAAGACCATCGAAGAGCGCTACGGCAATCTCTTCGACATGTACCAGCGCATCACCGATGAGGACCCGTACAAGGTCCCGATGCGCATCTATCCTGCCATCCACTACACGATGGGAGGCCTATGGGTCGATTATCACCTGATGAGCACGATTCCGGGCTTGTTCGTTATCGGCGAAGCAAATTTCTCGGATCACGGAGCGAACCGTCTCGGAGCGAGCGCGCTCATGCAGGGGCTTTCGGACGGCTACTTCATCATTCCCTACACGGTTGGTCACTATCTTGCCAACAATAAAGTCGAGGCCGTCAGCGAGTCTCATCCGGAAGTCAGAAACGCCGTTGCCTGCGTGCAGCAAACCACCCAGAAGCTGCTGAACATCAACGGCAAGCGAACGGTCGATTCGTTCCATCGCCAGCTTGGCAAAATCGTCTGGGATTACTGCGGTATGTCGCGCAATGCGGCAGGTCTCGAAACGGCCATCGGGCAGATTCGGGAACTGCGCGATGAGTACTGGCAGAACGTTAAGGTCCCCGGCTCGGCCGACGATCTGAACCAGAGTCTGGAGAAGGCCGGCCGTGTGGCCGATTTCTTTGAACTCGCTGAATTGATGTGTGTCGACGCGCTCGAACGAAATGAATCGTGCGGCGGGCACTTTCGCGAGGAGTATCAAACGCCCGATGGCGAAGCCCAACGCGACGATGACCATTATTCATACGTCGCGGCTTGGGGGTATCGTGGCTATGGGAACCGCGAGGAACTTTCGAAAGAGCCTTTGGAATTCGAGTACGTGCACCCGAGCCAGAGGAGTTACAAATAAATGCGAGTCGTTCTCAACATTTGGCGTCAGAAGAACACGCGAGAGAAAGGGCAGTTCGTTTCGTATCCGATGGACAATGTTAATCCCGACATGTCCATGCTGGAGTGCCTCGACGTTCTGAACGAAGAACTCATCGAAAAGGGTGAAGATCCGGTCGCGTTTGAACACGATTGCCGCGAAGGCATCTGCGGCTCCTGCGGGTTCATGATCAACGGCATCGCTCACGGACCGCTTCCCGCAACCACGGTTTGTCAGTTGACCATGCGCCACTTTAAAGAAGGGGAAGAACTCCTGCTTGAACCCTGGCGCGCGCGACCGTTCCCGCTGATCAAGGACCTCGTCGTAGATCGGCGGTCCTTCGATCGCATCATCGCGTCCGGCGGATACATCTCCGTTTCCACAGGTAGCGCGCCCGACGGTAACGCGATTCTCGTTTCGAAGGAAAAATCGGATCGCGCCATGGACGCTGCTGCGTGTATCGGCTGCGGAGCCTGTGTTGCAGCCTGTCCGAATGCTTCAGCGGCGCTCTTCACGGGCGCAAAAATCGCGCACTTGGGCATCCTTCCGCAGGGCAAACCGGAAAGCGATCGCCGGGCCGTGCGGATGGTCGTTCAAATGAATGAGGAAGGTTTCGGCGGCTGTACCAACATCGGTGAATGTACGGGTGTCTGTCCGAAAGAAATCCCGCTCGAAGTCATCGCCGCTATGAATCGTGATTACATCCGGGGCGCGTGGCGGCAGCGCGATATCCAGATCACGAGGCAGAAGCCGTTCACGGAATGGAGCACTGGCTCCAAGCTGAAAACTGATCCGGCGCGCTAGTTAATCGGAAATCGTCACCGTGGGCCGATGGCGCTGTTTACTCGCCTCGGCCTTTTCGATGACAACATTGGCCAGATCTATAAAACGTTGCGATTGCGCCGTTGCAGCCAAAGCTATCGGCTTTCCTGTATCCCCGCCTTCACGAGTTTCCGTATCCAGGGGGATCTCGCCGAGCAGCGGTACATTCATCAACTCCGCGGTTCTTGCTCCGCCGCCTTTGCCGAACACATAGATCTTCTCGCCGTTGTGTTCCAGATAGCTCATGTTCTCGACAATGCCGAGCACCGGCTCGCGAACCTGCTCGAACATGTGTACGGCCTTCCGGGCATCTTCGAGTGACACGTCCGAGGGAGTCGTCACAATGATGGCTCCGGTCAAAGGCGTGGTCTGAATCAATGTTAATTGCACATCGCCTGTGCCAGGCGGCAGATCAATCACGAGGTAATCGAGTTCGCCCCAATCTACGTTGCGCAGAAATTGCTGAATGACAGAGTTCAGCATGGGACCGCGCCACACGAGCGGCTTATCCCCAGGATTCAGAAACCCCATCGACATCAGGCGAATCCCGTGCGCCTGAATGGGCCGGATGCGCTGGCCCATGGCGTACGGTGTCTCCTGGACTCCGGTCATTAACGGTATGTTCGGCCCGTAAACGTCGGCGTCCAACAGGCCCACAGAGTGGCCTAGTTTCGAGAGGCTGATGGCCAGGTTTACAGCGACCGTGGTTTTACCAACGCCGCCCTTGCCTGAACCGACCGCGACGATATTCGCGACGCCGGGAATCGGCAGTTTCGGCTGCTGTTGACCCTGAGGACCCATACCCTCAAGCTAGCACCAGGCCTGCTTGCGGCTTTAATTCGAATCCGGCGAATTCTCCTCGCGCAAATTTGGAAAACCCTGCCGCGGCAATCATCGCTGCGTTATCCGTCGCCAATCCTTGCGACGGGAAATAAAACTGCAGCCCCCGCGTCTGCTCTGCTGCTCTTCGTAATCCGGAATTCGAAGCCACTCCCCCTGCGATCAGGACCGAGTCGGCCCCGATTTCCTCAGCGGCGGACACTGCGCGCCGCAACAACTCATCGATCACCGTGCGCTGAAAACTGGCCAGCATGTCGAGCGTTTCCAGCCCGGTTACTTTCAGCCAGCCTTCCACGCTCCGGTCCGAATTCTGGCGGCGCGCCTCGATCTCGCCGTTGATGTGATGCTCTTCTTTCCACCGCAGAACAGCTGTTTTTAATCCGCTGAAGGAAAAATCAAGAGCGTTGCCTTTCATCTTGGCCGGCGTAAAGCGCACGCGGTTCGGGTTCCCGAACGGCGCCAGTTTATCGATGATCGGACCGCCTGGATATCCAAACCCGAGCAGCTTGGCGACTTTATCGTAGGCTTCGCCCGCGGCATCGTCTCGCGTTTTCCCGAGCAGGCGGTAAGTTCCGACATCGCGCACTTCGAATAAGTGCGTATGGCCGCCGCTCACGACCAACGCCAGGGCAGGGAAGCGCACGTCGGAGTTCTCGATCAAAACGGAATGGATGTGCCCTTCGACATGATTTACGGCAATGAGCGGGAGATCTCTCGCCAGACAAACAGCCTTTGCAAATGTCACGCCCACCAGCAGGGAGCCGATGAGGCCGGGTCCAGCTGTTACCGCGACCGCATTCATTCCATCCCAGCTCATGTTCGCTTCGACCAAGGCGCGGCGCACAACGGGAACGATGGCCCGTAGATGTTCACGAGAAGCGAGTTCCGGAACCACGCCGCCGTATTCGCCGTGAATATCGAGCTGCGAAGCCACCACGCTCGACAGGATCTTGCAGCCGTCAGCTACCACCGCTGCCGCGGTTTCATCGCAAGAACTCTCAATTCCTAAAATGGCGGTTTGACGCAAGTTTCTGATTTCCATTATGAGCTTCCAGAGGAGTTGATCGCCCAGCAGCCCTTGCCCGAGCGCGCAGCTTCCCGGATGCTAGTCGTCTC
>JAFAUR010000776.1 GCA_019243205.1 Acidobacteriaceae bacterium
CTTGTCTTGATGCGTGCGTAAGGCTTCAAAGATGCCGTTGACACCATCGCCCGGAAAACCAAAGATGGTGTCGATTCCCCATTCGACTAGCCGCTCTACGAGGTGGTCTGCTACAGTTCCTGCTTTTGCCATCGATTTCTCCTTTAGAAATACTTGTTCATCTTCAGTGCTGCCCGCCGGTTCGCGTGAGCCCGGTATTTTTGTAGGCGGTTCGGGAGTTAAGAAAATCCAGCAGGAGCGTGAGGTCCTGCGGCGTGAGAATGCTGCCGAATGCGGGCATATTATTGCCGCCGTTGAGGATGCGCACTGTCAGTTGCTCCTCTGTGAGGCGGTCCGCAACGGTGCTTAGATCAGGTCCGCGGTGGCCGCCTTGTCCGCCGATTGCGTGACAGTCTTCACAACCGCGCTCGTGAAAGAGCTGCGCTCCCTGGTAGATAGGTCCGCTGCTCGCGCCGATCGTACGAAGAGCGAGCGGCGGCGCATGGAAAGCCGGCGACCAGTGTGCCGTTTTGCCCTGGTACCACAACGTTGCGACCGCCAGGACAACAAAAATGCAGATAGCCGCTGACCACGGCCGGCGTGAAACACTGCGCTCGCCGCGATTAAAAATCAGCGGGAAAAAGAGGAGGAGCACGGCTATGACGATCGGCACCAGAATCATCAAATAGCTCTCCATGTAATGCGGCGTCAGCGCGAGCAACGCGTAGTACCAAAGCAGGTACCAATCCGGCCGCGGTTCCGCCTGAATGAGCGCCGGATTCGGCGGCCCGGCGAGTTCCGGCGCGTGAACGATGCCCGCCAGCACGACGATACATACCACCACCAGAAAGCCAAACACGACATCGCGCCAGGCCGCATCCGGGAAGAAAGGCCTTCCGCTGCGTTCGAGCAATGCTTTGTACCACGCCCGGTACGTCTTGGGATTGATCGGATGTCCTGGCTTTGCAGGTTCCGAAATGCCATTGCGAATTACCAGATAGAGATGGAAGCCCACCACGGCAAAGATGACCGCCGGAATCCAGAAGACATGCACGGCAAAGAAGCGGCTGAGCGTTGAGCCGCCCACGGTATTGCCGCCGAAAATCAAGCGCGCGATCCAATGCCCGATGAGCGGCACGCGGCCAGCCTGTTCCGCCGCAATCGTCGTCGACCAGACTCCGGTTTGATCCCAGCGCAGTAACTGGCCGGTAAAGCCCATGGCCAAAGTCAAAAACAGCAGAATGACTCCGGTAAACCAGTTCAATTCGCGCGGGAACTTATAAGATCCGGTGAGAAACACGCGGCCCATGTGCAAGCCGACGAGAAGAACCATCGCACTTGCGCCGAAGTAGTGCATTCCGCGCACCCACCAGCCCCAAGTTGCCTGATGACTGATAAACTCGAGACTCTTGTAAGCGCCGCCAGCCGATGATACGTAGGCAGTCGCGAGAGCGATCCCCGTTGCCACCTGTATGAGAAACGCAATTAAAGTAGCGCTGCCGAAGACGTATTTCCATCCCGTTCCCGGCGGTATCGGATGGCGTATTAGAGGACCAAGAGTTTTCGAGATCTCACTTCGATCGTCAAACCACTGCCAAATCTTCCATGGAATTGACAGCGCGTTCCAGATCAGTTTGAAAAGCCACATGCTGAAGTTCTTCCGAATCGTTTCTCAGGTAATGGGAATCGGAGAAGTCAAGATCTCCACGTTGCCGTCGCGAACGCGGACCGGGTATTGCGTCAGCCCGCGCGGCGGAGGTCCACCCGCTACCGATCCATCGCTGTAGTAAACGCCTCCATGGCACGGGCACATGAAGAGTTTTGCCGTTGGCTCCCAACGCACAGGGCAGCCCAAATGGGAACAGTTCACAGAAAAGGCTACAAAGTCGTTTTGATTTTTGCGCCGCAGCCACGCACCGGTTTCGGCGGTAACACCTGCCCATGGCAGCGGCGATGCATCTTCAAATCTCACTTCGACGGTATCGCCGGTTTTGAATTTGTCCAAAGGTCCCACGGCACGCCACTTTCGCGCGGTGTCGCGCAGCAGTGGACCGAGAAGAAAACCCACCACCGGCACGGCCACGATCAGCGCTGAGAGGCCGCCCACCCCAACACACAGCGCTGTCAGGAAATCGCGCCTCAGTTCGCTGGGTCTTGTCTCATTCGGATTTAGACTCATGCCGAAGTTCTCCTATCCAGCCTCTTATGGCGACAATCGACACCACCGCTCCGACAACGGAAACAGTCCAGCTTGTCGGCGGACCCCAGGCAAATACCACCACGCCACCGGCCAAAACCGCAGGCCAGTAGGTGGGCCTCGGCAGTCTATGAGGGCGCGCCAGATTCCAGCCCGCTGGGAGTTCTGCTTCGGATGGCTGGTCCGGTTTGATCTTTTCTAACTTGCGATCGATGACATCGCCGGATTCTGGCGCCTCGCGATGGTGCGGTTGCTCTGAATCTGCTTTCGGCTCCACAGCCTCATACATTTCATGGCCGCCATGGATCAAATCTTCCCCTAACCCGCGCACTTCACGGCCGATGAGGCGGAAGCGGGCCAGAGCGCCTAATAAGCCGCCGAGCACGCCGGCGATTCCAGTGAGACCGCTTCGAGGAGGTTTGGTTTTGTCGTTCATCTCGTCAACTCCGACCCGGAAGGAATCCTGTACTCGGCCACAATCTCTTCAGGCGTGCTGTACCAGCGCGCAAACATCGCAATCACCGCGGAGAGATAAACCAAGCAGCCCGGCACCCACATAATCAAGCCGCCGGTGTGCTGGTCGGCAGCCGTCATGTCCTGCATCCCTGCTGCGCCCGCTGGCGCGAACGCAAGCAGAATGCCCAGCAGCGTACAACCTACGCAGCCCGAGACCAGGTAGAGCACTGCCCAAGGGACCGGAGTCATTCGTTCGCGCGGGAGGGGCGAAAAAATAGGCCACCAAAATACGACTCCGCTCAACAAGAAAGAAATGTCCTCCAAGGGCTCCAGGCCAGGATGGCTTGCTACCGCTCGACACGCCGCAGGCAGATGCCACGCCCACATCGCTCCCATTCCCA
>JAFAUR010000267.1 GCA_019243205.1 Acidobacteriaceae bacterium
GGCACCATTACGCCCACGCTTTGGCAGGTTTCTTCTTCGTATCAAGCCATGCAGGCGCGCATCTCGCGGCGCATGACGAAAGGATTACACGTCGAAGGTTCGTACACTTGGGGCAAGAGCATCGATACAAATTCCGAGGCCACCACAACAGCTTTCGCCAATTCACTGACTAATTTACCGGCTTTTGACCCAAAGCTGCGGCGAGGTTTATCGGATTTTGATATTCGTCAAAATTTCGTCGCGAACGTGCTATGGCAAATACCCGGTCATCACGGCGACCACGGCTTTGTAAATTGGATAAGCGGCGGATGGGAGATAGGTGAAATCCTGCAGTTGTCGACTGGGTTGCCGTTTACTCCTCTGATTTCAGGCGATCCACTCAACAGCAAATTAACCACCTTCAACTTCGACGAGCCAGACCGCCTCGCATTGCCGGAGTGCAATAACCCAGTAAACGCGGGCAACCCGAATCAGTACATCAGGCTCTCTTGCTTTGTGGCGCCAACGCCGTCAAACCGATTAGGTAATGCCGGACGCAACATCATCATCGGTCCAGGGCTTATCAACCTCGACTCCGCTTTCTACAAGAACAATCACGTTCACTTCCTCTCGGAAGACTTGAACATTCAGTTTCGTGCGGAATTCTTCAACATTTTGAATCGCACCAATTTCGCGCCGCCGAATGCGACGAACGTGCTGATATTCGGTACAACGGGAACGGGCGCCAACTCGGTCATTACTCCGATCCCGAGTTCCGGGGCGCTTACTTCCACCGCAACTACTTCACGGCAAATTCAGTTCGCGCTGAAAGTCACGTGGTAATGAAAACTACGTCAAAAAGAACAATTCTTCTCGCTGCCGGAATCGCCGCGTGCTGCTTCGTTTTTCGGGTGGGCAATGCACAGAATCAGGAGCATCCAGCAACCCGGATGGTCGAGTGGTTGACACCGCCTTTGCCGCCTAACCATCCGCAAACACCTGAGCAGGAAGAGCGTGGCAGAAGGTTTGGACGGGCCGTTCCACAACCCGAGTTGTTGCAGCCTACCATAGATGCATCCTTGCCGGCCTACAAAGCGCGAACCGATGTCGACATCAGTGGCTCGTTTACCGGCGCATGTTCGGATGTTCTGCCACGTCTGGTGAAAGGTTGGGTTGATGCCTTTCGGAAATATTATCCGAAGGTTCAGATCGACGTGCCGCCACCTTTTGCGGGCAGCGTTGGCGCTCAAGAGCTGGTCCAGAGCAAACTGGATTTTGTGTTCGTCTCGCGAGAGCTGCGGCCCGACGACATCAAAGACTTCAAAGCCAAATTCGGGTACACGCCGCTTAGCTTGCCGGTAAGCGGCGGATCCTATCGCCATTATGGATTTCTCGATGCCGTCAGCTTCGTGGTGAATAAAGATAATCCGATTGAAACCATATCGTTCACGCAGCTCGATGGAATGTTTTCAAAGACTCACTACCGTGGTGCCGGCGAGATAAGGACTTGGGGACAGCTGGGGCTCAAAGGCGAATGGGAGAACAAGCCGATTCACCTATACGGCATCAAGCCTTGGAATGGTTACGAAGAATTTATACGGCAGCGAGTTCTGAGCACGCCTGGCCAGCGCGGCGAATGGCGCGATGATGTTACGTTCGATAAAGTCGTGTTCCCGGTTGCGGGGCGAGTAGCCGCCGACCGTTATGCGATCGGGTACACGGGGGTCGCGTACGTCGACGCCGCCCTGAAGATGCTCCCCGTCGCAAGAGACGACATTGGGACCGCTTGCTCGGCGACGTACGAGAACGTCGCGAAGGCTATTTATCCGCTAAGTCGGCTGATTTACTTCAACACAAACAAGGCTCCCGGCAAGCCGCTGAACCCCGCTTTGCAGGAATTCCTGCGTTTCATTCTCAGCCGTGAAGGACAACAGGTAGTTCTCGACGAAGCCATATTTATCCCGTTGCGCGCCGAGCAGGCAAGCGGTTCACGGTCGCTGCTCGATTAGCGGCGGTCGTCCGCAATAATGTCGTCGAGAGGCTCACGCTGCCTCTGCCCACCCATACTCGTGATGCAAGCCGCCGAGGATCGGTTTGGCGATCACACGTGAAGTCGAGGATAGTTGAGCAGCTTGCTTTGAAAATAGCCGGAGCCTCCTGGACTCGATCAGGAATGCCAGGTCCCAAGGAGCGATGCGGCCGCCCGGCATTGTGGTGACAGGCCCACTCACGAAGTGATCTCCGCAAGTGAGGTGCGTTCAGTGGAATGAGATAGTCCAAGCATTCGCGTCGTATGCTTCCAATCGGCCGTTCGCAATGAGCGTTGGCGGTGGGCATACGAACTGGTGATCGCAGTACGTGTATGCTCCAGCTTTCGACCGTCTCATCCAAACTGGCCGAGAACGTCCGTCAGCATCACATGAACACCACTAGCTTGGAGGTTTTGGCCAAGCGCATAGTGAGGCATGGAAAGAGAAAGCAGGAGTGAGCGGAGCAAACATTGGCGAGGTGTAATTGGGGAGCAGGAGGCAAGCGGGAAATCGGTTCGAGAGTTTTGCCGGGAACAGGGCGTAGCTGAACATGCGTTTTACTGGTGGCGGCGGCGGTTAAGTGAAGAGAAGCCGGTTTCATTCGCATTGGTGGAGGCGAGGCCGGCGAAGTTCGAACTGGCGCTGAGCAGTGGTGAGGTGCTGCGCATTGCACCCGATGTGGAGAGCTTGCGGCTGGTGTTCGAGGCATTGCGGGCAGCGCGGTGATCAGTTTTCCCGCAAGCGTCCGGGTTTACCTGTGCACCGTTCCGTGCGACATGCGGCGCAGCTTCGACGGATTGCAAGGATTGGTGACGAGCGTCATGCAACTGGATGCGCTGGCCGGGCATTTGTTCGTGTTCTCGAACCGCAACCGTGATCGAGTGAAAGTGCTGTACTGGGACCGGGATGGATTCGCGATCTGGTCGAAGCGGCTGGAAGAGGGCACATACGCGATGCCGTTCGGGAAAGCCGGTGGACAGCACTGCGAGCTGAGCGCGCAAGAGCTGAGCGCACTGTTGAGCACGCATCGATCTGAATCACGCCCAGCGCCGGAAGCGTTATCGGCGGGAGCCATTCGAAGCCGCATAGATATGGCGCGCAACGTGCAGTTTGTTCTTTGCTGGGAGCGCCAAAGAACTTACAATCCAGTTAGTGCCAGTTGATCCGGAGAGCCTGCCCGAAGATAACAAGATCTTGCGGCAGATCATAGTCGATCTAATCCAGCAACTCGACCAGACGAATCGTTTAGTGCAGCAGTTGATGGCCGCGAGATCCGGCACGCGCAGTGAACAGCTGAGTGCGGATCAACCGCGGCTGTTTGCGCAAGAGCTCGGCATGGCGATGCCGGAGGAGAGCAAGCCG
>JAFAUR010000571.1 GCA_019243205.1 Acidobacteriaceae bacterium
CGTCACCCGCGTTTTCCGGCCAGGTCAGACCGTCCTGGTCTACCTGGAGATCTACGACCCCACCATCCCCGACTTTCTGCCCGAAAATTTCCGGCGGGCGAACGTGCAGGCCACCGTCGCGCTCTATAGCGGAGATAAAAAGGTCTTCGAAAGCAGTCCTGCCCGCGCCAATCGCCTGAACGATAAAAGAGCGGGTACACTCCCCGTGTGGTTACAGTTCGACGCCTCGAAGATCGCTCCAGGCAAATATCAATGCCAGGTAAACCTGATTGACGAGTTTGGGAAGAAGTTTGCGTTTCCCCGCGCGCCGCTCGCGATCTTGCCCGCCCCAAACAACAAGCCGGATAAACCGTCAACGTCAACTATCCCTGGGGACTGACCAGCTTCCAAAAATCGTAGCGGCTTACCGCGCTTGCGCCCGGGTCTTCCAAAAACCGGAATCGACCGGACCCGGGCATATAAGTCTGGTAAAATACCGGTATGCACTTTGGTTATAGCTATGTACGAGGAAAGGTCCCGACGATTACCAAACAGCTCACTGTCGCAATCGGCTTGATCGCTCTTCCAGTAGCACTTCGGCTGGAAAAAGTGCACGCATCCCCTGAGCCGATTCCGAACAAGCAGCCTCCACCTGCCAGCGCCGACCCGAAACATGCGCTTCAGAACGTTCCCGCCACTGCCCCGGACCCTCGCACGATACGGTTGCAGAAGTTTTTCGCGAAACTGCATTGTCCGGTTCAATACCTAGCGGAGGATTTCGTCCGGGCAGCGGACGACAATCAGCTGGATTGGCGGCTGTTGCCTAGCATCTCGGTGATCGAATCGGGGGGCGGCAAAGCATATCGCAACAACAACATATTCGGTTGGGCAAACGGGTTAGAGCCATTCCCCAGCATCCGCGCTGCGATCAACCATGTTGCGTTCAAATTGGGTAAGAGCCCGCTGTATCAGAACCGTGACATACCCGGCAAGCTCCGGATTTACAATCCGGAAGTCGAAGACTATCCAATTGAGGTAATGACGGTGATGAACCGCATCTCTCCGGTGGCGAACCTCAAAGCACCAACTCGCATCGTCCGCCATCGGAATGAATTCGTTTACGCCAGCGACTAGTCGATAAACGTTTTGGTGTCGTGCGCCAGCGGTTTTCGAGGCGAGATCTGCTTTTGGCTTCAGCCGGAGCAGGTCTTGCCATCGCGGAAAGCAAGCGCCGCCTAGCGAAAACCGACGAGCTGCTCCTGAATGACCTGGAGCACAGTTGCTTCCTCTATTTCTGGGAGCAATCCGACCCCGACACGGGTATAGCTCGTGATCGGGCACGCGCCGACGGGGGTTTGCATCCCGAAAACGGGCGTTATGTCGGCAGCACGGGGGCAACCGGGTTTGCGCTGACCGGTTTTTGCGTCGGTGCGGAACGCGGTTGGATACCGCGCTCACAAGCCCGAGAGCATGTGCGGCGAACTCTCGAATCGTACGCAAACGGCCCGGTGAAGAATCAGCACGGCTGGTTCTATCACTTCCTTGACGTACGTACGGGCGAGCGGCAGGGCACAAGCGAGGTCTCGACCAGCGATTCAACGTGGCTGGTAGCCGGGGCTCTCACAGCCCGGCAGTATTTCAAGGAAGACACAGTAATCCGCCAACTCGCCACCAGCATTTACGAGCGTGTGGACTACCGGTGGATGCTGAACGGAGATCCTCATTTCCTTGCCCACGGTTGGCGGCCGGAAACTGGCTTCATTAAGTTCCGCTATGCGAAATATTGCCAGCTGGCGTGCATGTACCTGCTGGGCATCGGGTCACGCACACATGCCCTTAGCCCTGAGGCTTGGTACGCGTGGGATCGCGATCCGTTCGAGTACGACGGATTTCGCTACTACGGTCATTCGCTGTTGTGGACCTACCAGTATCCGTTCTGTTGGTGGGATTTCCGCAACAGGAAAGAGGCGCGTGGACTAAAAGTCGACTGGTTTCAGAATTCCTCAACGGCGACCCGCGCACACCGGGCGTTCTGTATCGATTTATCGAAGCAGTTTCCCGGCTACTCGAGCGACATTTGGGGAATTACCAGTTCAGAGGGTCCAGGAGGCTACAAGACCTGGGGAGGGCCACCCCCGACGAAGAATCTCGATGGCAGCGTCGTCCCGTGCGCACCCGCAGGCTCACTCATGTTTGTGCCCGATATCTGCATTCCAGCAATACGAGTCCTGAAGGAACGCTACGGGGAAAAAATCTATCAGCGATACGGTTTCATCGACGCTTTCAACCCAAATACTGGATGGCAGGCGTCAGATGTGATCGGGATTGATATCGGAGTAACGCTTCTCAGTGTCGAGAATCTGAGAACCGGAAATGTTTGGAAATGGTTCATGTCC
>JAFAUR010000914.1 GCA_019243205.1 Acidobacteriaceae bacterium
TCACAGCGAACTTCACCGGCTCCTGGCCGCGATCAAACAACGTTAGCCTTCGCTTCTGCTGATTGACCGAATCCAAAGTCCCCAGCGAAAACGCATAGCGCCGGTCACCGCGCGTAAATGTCGCATCCTCCGCGCTGATTCCAAGCGAGCCCTCGTCCGGCACCTGGATCCAGCTCACAGCTGGCATGGCATTCACCGGCGGATCATTCCAGCTCACATACCCCATGTGCGTCTGATCCATCATGTGATCCCACTTGCTGTTCAGCAGGTGGTTGTACTCGCTGCTCAACTCGGCGTCATGCGCCAACATGCGCGGCACCTCCGCAGCCTCCTCGTTCGCCTTCGGATTCCCCAGCCGCGCGTCCAGCGCATTGCGTCCCGCCGTGATGTGCATCTCCGTCAAATTCGCGCAGGCATCCACCGGGTACTGAATCAACTCGAAATAACTCACCCGCTCATTCTCCGGCAGTTCCGTTGCAAGCTTGTCAACACGCTCTGCAAGCTCACGCCACTCCGCCTCCACACGATTCGCCTCGCCATAGTTCGTCAGACTGAACGTGTTCGCATCAATCAGCTCAGGCTTTCGCCTCCCGTTGTAGCGCGTGTACTCCTCCATCGCGCGCGCCATCTCGTCCGCATGCTCCGGCCCGAACTCCCGCATCGCCCACAACTTTGTGAACTCATCCAGATGGTCCTTGTCCCAGCGCTGCGGCGTGCGCGCATAGCTCAGGAAGAACTCCATCGGAAACTCCATCGGCTTGCCATCCCCGACGTTCACCACCCATAAGCGGTCCGCGCCATAGTCCAGCGCAAGATGCATCTGCTCCTGCACCTTCTCAATCGGATTCGTGTTCAGCCACTTGTAACTGCGCGGCCCACCGACATAGTCGAAGTGGTAATAAATCCCTGCTCCACCCGAGCGCTTTCGCTCCTCCGGTGTCGGCAGCCTGCGCAGATTCCCCCAGTTGTCATCGCTCCACAGCAGCGTTACATCATCCGGAACGCGCATGCCCTTCTCGTAATAGCCCTGCACCTCCTTGTACAGAGCCCACACCTGCGCCACCTTCGTCACATCCGGATTCACCGTCTCCTTCAGAATCTGCCTCTGGTCCGCCACAATCCGCTCCAGCAACTGTGTATTCGCGCTCGCCGACATCGGCGTATCATTCTCGCCGCGCATACCCAGCGTCACAACTTCCTCATAGTTCTTGTCGCGCTCCAACCCCTTGCGCCAGAACTCCCGAATCTCGTCCGCATTCGTCGTGTAGTCCCACCTGCCATGATTCCCGCGCGTCCACTCCTTCTCCGCGCGCATCATCGGTTCCTCATGCGAGGTCCCCATCACAATTCCATATTCATCCGCCAGTTTCGGGTTCTCCGGATCGTCCATCGCGAACGCGTTATTCCACATAGCGGGCCAAAGGAAGTTCGCCTTGAGCCGCAGCAGCAGCTCAAACACCTTCGTGTAGAACTCGTGATTCATCGTGCCGAACTTCTCCCTCGTCCAGCCCGACAGGCACGGCGCTTCATCGTTGAAGAAGATTCCGCGATACTTCACCGCGGGAACCGGCTGCACCACTCTGCCCGGCATTACATACAGCGCCTGCTGGTGCGGCACGCGCACATCCGCCCACCAGTACCAGGGCGATACGCCAATCTGCTCGCTCAGGTCATAGATCCCGTAGATCGTCCCGCGTTTGTCCGCGCCCGCAATCACTAGCGCGCGCCGCACGCCCGGCATGGGCCGCTCGACAATCGTCGTCACCGCCGACTCCCACTGGCCCGCCACCCCGCTTACATCCAGCTTCTTCGCCTTCACCAGGGCATCAATCAGCGGACACTTCCCAATCGTCCCGAGCAGCACAAAATCCGCACGCTTCGCCGCCGCCACATCTTTCACCACCGGGGAAGCATGCCCCGTCACTCGACCTACATCCCCGCTCAAATCTCCGACTGCCCGCATCACGCCCGGCCCGTCCGCATCGCTCACCACCAGGGGCGCGGCCTTTCCGCGGGCGTACAGAACAAACCCGCCCTGCACCGGCGTCGTGCTCACATACCGCCGCTCACCGAGACCCCACGCCCGAGCCCCCGTCAGCACAAGACAAGCGAAAATCCAGAAGCCGAACCGCATCCTCACCTCCAAAGCCCATCCCAATCGTGGCGAGGAACCTGACACCAAACCGATCTTTGGTGCGCGCGGGCACCCACCTGTTACGTTCCACTTCCATGCCGCTCGTTGCTCGCCCCACACAGGAGACCCCGTCGATCCCGTATGGGCCAGAAACCCGAACAGCTTCCCTTGAGTCCTCCCGTAACGTTTGTAACATCCGTGTAACCTTGTGAACTCACAGTAGGTAACTGGTTGATTTCATGCAGCGATGACATTTCCGAGATGGACAGGACGCAAACCGTCTTCCTGGAGGAAAACACGAGCAGCTGAAACGGATGAGAGGACGATCTCTCACCAGTAACGCCGACAGTATCAGCAGCACGACATCCACGACCAGCTATACCTTTTCGAGGCAGTGGCTGCACATTGAGCCCGACCACCGCCCGGACGCAACGAACGCGCACAATGGCGGGAATAAACGCTCGGTCGGCGCCATACCACAGGCGTAAGCGGTCAAGACTGGGCCAGCAGCGCCGCTTGCCGGGCGCGCTTTCGCGTTTCGGCTCAGGGCGATCATGACGGGGGAGCTGAAGCAATGTACCGCAGACCGGTGATGCTCGGGAGAAAACAGTAAGCGCTGCCGCGCGTGGTAACAAATCGTTCGAAGCCAGAGACCTTGACCGATGTCTTCGGTGAAGTCGGCACGGTGAAGACGCTGGATGTCGGAGCATTCGCACCGATGAGGGGGTCGGCCCCAGAGATCATCCCACCGACGAAGTTATCGGTACTCAGCCACTGCGACATAAGGAGCTGAAACTGATTGCCGAAATCAGCGTTAAGGAAGTAGCCAATGAGCCCCCGCTCGATTCCGTCATTCGGTTGCTCAGGATTGAATGGCGGCCCATAGGGAACATTGCGACGCATAATTCGAGCCTGTTGCGTGAAGAAACCGGCTACGATTTCATCCCGCGGATTACCGCGGCGAATATGGGCGCCGATGGGGCAAGCGACACCTTGGGGGTCTGATTCCGTCTGACCGGCTACAACTCCGCGATATAAGAACATGTTGAGGCGATCGGACGGGACCGGGCCTGTTCCGTTCGGGGACAGGACGAGGGGCACACCGCTTCTCCAGCGGCCCAAGAACTTGGCGGCGAGCTGGTCCGGCGTCAGGCCGATTTTCGGTGCTGCGGACTGCAGATAGGCTTCGAAGCCGGCGACATCCTGCTGGAGAATCCGAAAGGCTCCGAAGCTGCCATTACGCCCGAGCGGGGTGTGACAAACACCAGGGGAGTACTTGGTTCCGAAGCTATTCTCGAAGCCTAAGAGAAAATCGCCTGCCGGTGAGCTTCCGTCCTTGTTGACGCCCAGGTCAGGATAGGGCCGAGCTGGACTGGGCCCGCCGGCCAGGAAAGGCTGAGAAAGACCGTCCCGATAGCCGAAGTGAACATAGCCGTCGGGAAGAACGTTGCCATCACGACAATGTACGAGGCGGAAGGATTTCGACAGGGCAGCAAGCAATTCGGAACTTCGTGATTCCAGCTCATGTGCCGTCCGTGCAAAGAGGGAAAAGATGCCGTGAACGTTCGAAGCAATGCCCATTCCCCCTTCCCAGTTCGCGGGGGCGCTGGTATCCACATCGAAGATGGTTTGGGCATTCCCGATGGCTCCTTTTGCGAATTCCGGCGCGAATTGAGCGAGAAGAGCGGAGGGAACATGCAATGCCGAAAGGCCTTCGTAAGTGAATCCCAGATTGAACGTGTAGTCCGGTTTGACACTCCAGGTGCCGGCCGTGGTGATCGCCAGCTGGGCAGGATTTACTGTGGCCGGCATGGGTCTAGCCAAGCTGCCGATCAACCCCCGTGCGCCGCCGACGTCCAGAACGGCAACAATGAAGTGTCGAACATGGACGAATGAACCGTAGCCACGCAGAATGATGCCTTGGATGTCCTCCAGTTCGAGCGCACTCACAACCGTCCGCCTCCTGCTATTGCTGGGGCGGAGTGCATCCATTCCCCCAGATCTGTACGACGGTGCAATTGGGGTACGCCGAATAGAGGCCGGTCGGCAGATTGTATTGACTTACAAATTGTTCGAATGCCGCTATATTTTGTTGCACCGGAAGCGGAGGCGCCGGGTCCACACAGGAGAGCAACTCATTGAATACGTCGCCTAAGAGGTTCGTGAATGCCTGGATATAGGTGTTGAACTCTCCGTCGTAGGCAGTAATCACAAATAGATATGGGGTGCCCGGAATCAGGAGAAAGCGGGCAAAATGAACGGTTCCGACTTTCGTCAGTGCGGCATTGATGGCAGCCTGGTTCTGCGTGAGGTAGTTGAGTATGGTTTCATTTTTACCGGGCTGAATGGTCAGCATCAGATTGAGCGGGCTCTGAACGGCAGTCCCCGACATGGCGATCTCTCCTTCATCCTCGATTTTGTAGCGCCACCCAGTATAACCCAGTTTCCAGCAAGTGCATCAGAATCGTGCTTCATGAACACAGCTTGACGGGCAGCGCGGTCACCGATTGACATTGATTTGGGCTCTTCGTCGCTTTTGATACCGCTGGCGAATTCGGCTAGGCAGCGCGGGGCTGCATCAGCGCGACAAATCGTGACCGCCGCGTTTGGGCGGGCAACTCTCCAGCGAGCCACTGACAAATGCGTACCAAGTTCATCGAGGCAGCAATGAGAAGGTGCTGTAGATGAGTTTTGGCCTCTCCTACATAGCGGGCTCGCCGCAGCCCGAAGGTCCGTACTCCTTGCGAGATGGTGCCCTCGATGCCCGCTCGCTTCCCGTATTGCTCGACAAACTCCGGCTCCCTTTGGCGCTGCCGGGCTGCCCGTAATGCTTCCTGTTCGGGTTGCGGGTGAAGCGTGATCGTCCGCCGGGGTCGTCGCGACTGCGTGCAGTCCCGTAGGCGGGGACAGACACGGCAATCGGAGTCAGCGAATTTAATTTTGACGACGGGCTGACCGCGACTGTTCTGGGTATGCGTCCAGCTCTGGCTGGTACACCCTTGCGGGCACGTCACTTGTTGCTGTTCCCAATCCACGTGAAACTGCTCCGCCGCAAAACCTTTGCCTTCGCGGGC
>JAFAUR010000258.1 GCA_019243205.1 Acidobacteriaceae bacterium
GATTCCGTATGCAGTTCCGAGGAAAACTGCGAAAACGCCGATGAACATCGTGGCCATATTCAGTACTGTCGGAATCCAGGATGCATCGTCGAATCCGAAGCCGAGCGCACCGCGTAAGTCGGGCAAACCAACGCTGATTAATCGGCCATTTAGGGTCGCGATTGAGGCCCCGAGAAACACGCCGAGTATCCCGATGTACGGGTTCGTCTTGATTGCCGACGAAGGTCGTTGAGTAATCCGAGCATGAACAGAGGCGGTTGCCATCTGAGTCAGGTTTTCGTTCTGATGGAAGCCACGACAGAAAGTCCAGGCCGCAATCGTTCCATCCCGTTCTGGTTTTGATCGAGGGCGATTTTAATCGGCACGCGCTGCGTGACTTTCGTGAAGTTACCCGTCGCGTTGTCTGGGGGCAACAGCGCGAATTGCGATCCGCTGGCTGGGGCGATCTGGTCGACGTGTCCTTTCAGAACCAAGTGGGGAAACGCATCCACGCGAACCTCCGCCGGGTCGCCCGGACGAATTCTCAAAAGCTGCGTTTCGCGATAGTTCGCCTGAACCCAGATCTGCTTCTCGACAAGAGAAACGATCTGCGTTCCAGGGCTTACCAACTGTCCGGCGCGGACCTTCCGTTCGCCGACAATCCCATCCTGCGGTGCGACGATCCGTGTATAGCCGAGGTTCGTCCGAGCTAGTTCCAGGGCCGCTTGGCGCGCCTTTAGATCCGCGTAAAGCGTTTGCTCCTGCGAATCGAGCACCGCGCGCTGTCGTCGTTGCACTGCAACCTCCGCGCGAGAGCTATCCAGATGAGCCCGGGCGCGCTGCACGTCAGCTTTGCGGCTGGCAAGCTGGGCAACTGCTGAATCAATTTCAGCCTGTCGACTTGCACGCTGCGCTTGAAAGCGTTCTTCCTCCGCAACCGCTTGTTCGAGCTTTTGCCGTGTTGCCGACTCGGAGGCAACCAGCGACTCCTGGCGCTTGCGCTCGAGTGAAGTGCGTTGAACGTCCGCTTGAATACCCGCTAGCCCGCTTCGGGCGTTTGCCACGGCAGAATTCGCAGCCTGAATGCCAGCTTCAGCCGCCGATATTTCTGCTTCAGCGGAAGTGATACCAGTCTCAGCCTGCTGGACACGTGCGTCCTGCAGCTCTTTCTGCCTTTGATTGTTGACGAGAGCCGCCTGCGCAGCCTGAACTGCAGCTTCAGCCTGATCGACCTGCGCGCGAAAATCCTCGTCACGAAGACGAGCGAGCAGTTGGCCTGCTGTCACATGCTGGTAATCGGACACCTCCACTGATGCAACCAGACCAGCAGCTTTGGTGCTGAGAGGTGTGACGTCAGCACGCAGATAGGCATCGTCAGTCTTCTGCGCCGCGCCATTGCTCGCCCAGGCGACGAGATTTGATGAGAGGACGGCGACCAGCACGCCCGCAACCGCCAGCACTGCAATCCCGACGATCCATCCTCGCTTCTTTTTGGAAGTCGTGTCAGGCATGTGGATACTCCCTAAACACGTACGATTGCATCACGCGGCCGTCGGCAGAACTATTGGACGAAAGTATTGTCGATACCTTTGTATCGGTCGCGCTTCTGACGCTTCTTCAGCCCAGGAACCAACTCACGTCACCATCCATCGCAGGAACATGCGCGTCAGCAGTGCCACTCCCGCGAACCCGGCTAAAGATAAGCAGTATATTGCCAAGAACCAGAGCATGCGATGATGCCGAATCATCATTCGCCCCATCCCTCCTCCGGTGTCCTGCCCCGGAAAATCCAATAGGCGAAAGCGGAGTAGCCGAGAATCACCGGAACCACAATGACTGCAGCTATGAGCACGACTTTTTGGCTCATATCCGATGATGCGGCATCCCAGATCGAGACCTTGAACGGTACGACATTCGGGAAAACGATCACGGCGATGCCCAGAATGCCGACAATGAATTGCAAAAGGCCGAGCAAGAAAGGCGCTGCCGGCACGGCTATTTTGGTAAGTGTCGCGAGAACCCCTGCCACAATAGCGAACAACGCAATGAGACAAG
>JAFAUR010000419.1 GCA_019243205.1 Acidobacteriaceae bacterium
CCCACTTCGGATTGCCTGGGTACATGACAAACCCGGGTGCGTTGGCCGCTACGCTGCTGTTCCACGCTGTACCATCATCCAGGCTTTTCGAGTACGTGTAAACGCCCCGAAACTGTAGCCCGTTGCTGAAACGCCGCTGCACGTCTACCTGCAGCCCGTTATATGAGCTGACGCCCTCGGAAAACCATGTCGTCGTATTGCTCAGGTTCGGATTCGCAAACTTCGCCCCCGTCGGGTAATAAACGGTTCCGGCCGCCAGCGCAGCAGGGCAGGGAAGTGCGGGACACACGGTCGGAAACGGCTCGTTTGCATTGAGCGAAAGCATTTCGTGATAGCCGTGCGAACCGACGTATCCCAAGCTCAGAGAAGTTTCAGGAGCAATCTGCTGCTGAATCTTGAAGGTGTACGAAAGAATGGTGGGCGTGTAAGCATCCGGTTGAACGCCGCTCGGCGATATCAGCCCGCCGGAAGGGAGTTGCACTCCAGGCTGAACGCTCAAGCTCGAGAGGGAAACGTTTTTGAGGCTCTGTGTCGTATTGAATGGGGCGGTCTGGTCCAACCGGTAATCGAGATTGTCCAGCAGCCCGCGATAAATGCCGAAGCCTGCCCGTACCACCGTTTTTCCCGTGGCAAACGGATCCCAGGCGACGGCAACGCGCGGCTCAGGCAGGAACTTCGCGCGGTTGACGGTAAACACGGATGAAGCGATGCGCGGATTCGTCTCGATCACGCCCTTACTATCAAAGAGGTAATTCGAACCGCGCCCGTGCGCCTCGTTCCATCCATTTGTCGATTCGAAGCGGAACCCGACGCGCACTTCCAGGTTGCGCCTCATCTTCATCGCATCCTGCACAAACCCGGCGCCTTCCACCGAACGCCAGCCTAGCGGCGTGGGCGCCGGAATCACCGTGAAGGTCGAGACGGTGCCCGCCAGGAATGAACTCAAGCTTCCAAACGAAGCCTGGCCGTATTGGTATTGCGCCAGGTTGTCGTTTGCCTGAATCCGCTGTATCCACGCTCCCGCTTCGATCTGATGAATCCCATGCGTTATAGCAACGTGGTCATCATAGGTGAACAGGTTTCGGGCGGCGGACAGATTACTCCCGGCATTTGTTCCCGCCAGGCTGATCTGCGAAGCGCCGTTCAGAGCCGTACCGCCGCCGATCACTACTGCGCCGATAGGAGCGCCCTCCACCCATCCGGGTACATCCACCGGAGTGGTTCCCGTGAAGAAATATCCCGCTCGCGAAAATCCGACTCGTGCTGTGTTCAGTATCGCCGGCGAAAACGCGTGCTGCTCTTGCACGCTGATCACCTGCTCACGCAGAGTTTCGAAAACCCAACTCAGCGGATTGACGCTTGGCGTGTTTGCGGAGCTGTCGTCGATCGTGTACACACCGAAGAGCGTGTCCCGCTCCCCGATGTTGTAGTCCAGTCGCGTCGTGCCGAAATCCTCGCGAATGGTTTGCCGCGGATGGTTGTACGCGACGCCAATTCCGCCGCCCAGCTCGGGTCCGTTCTGCTCGGGCCAAAGCGATAACAGCGCTGCCGCGGCTGGCGCCAACGGAACACGCGTCAGGCTTCCGTTCGGCCCGGGCAGATATCCAGCCCGCGCGGCGTTGTCGGGTACCAGGGTCACGTTGCTCAATCCCAGGTTCTGCCGGAAGCCTTCGTAATTTCCGAAAACAAACAGTTTGTTCTTCTTAATGGGACCGCCCAGCGCGCCTCCGAACTCGTTTCGCTGGAACTGGGGAATCGCGCCCTGGTCGAAGAAGTTCCGGGCGTCGAGCGCGCTGTTTCGGAAGAACTCGTAAACGCTCCCGTGCAACTGGTTCGATCCCGAAGCCGTTATAATGCTGACCTGCGCACCGGGACGCTTGCCGTACTCGACCCCATACGTATCTGAAACTACGTTGAACTCACGAACAGCCTCTACGCCCAGCAGCTGCCCGCTCGTGCCGCCGGGTGTGTTGTTAATCAGGGACGCTCCAGTGTATTCAATCCCATTCAGCAGGAACAGATTCTCCTGCGGGCGGTGCCCCGACACGGCAAACATATTCCCGACGGCCGAATTTGAGGTCCCAATTCCGCCCGATCTCTGCGACGTGTAATTCACGATTGCCGGATTTAGTGTCAGAAGCTGATCGTAACTGCGGCCATTGAGCGGCAATTCCTTCACTTGCTTCTCATTGACCACGCCTCCCGTTTGCTGCGTCGTGAGTTCGACGGCGGGTGTGCGCGCCTCAACCGTGACTACCTGGCGAACCTGACCCACCGGTAACACGAAGTCCACCGTGCTGCTTTGCCCGACGACTAACTCCAAACCGGTGCGGCGCTGAGAAGCAAAGCCCTCCTTGGCCGCCGCCACCGAATACTTGCCGACGGCGATTGAGGGAGCGAGGTATCGCCCGCCATCGTCGGTGGTCAATGTTCTCTCAGCCCCAGTCTCCAGATTTCGGATCTTGATCTCCACGCCTGCCAGAAGACCGCCCGTCTGGTCCCGAACTGTCCCGGCGAGCGAAGCACCCACCACTTGGGCCAACAGAGGGCAAATAGAAAGGCCAAGGATCGCTAGCCCGATGACGAAATCTAGTTTGCCGATTGACATTACGGTGATTATGCCACAACAGACACACCACCGCCGGTATCCTACCTGCCCGTGCCGGTGAGATTTGGAATGGACGGCTCCGCCGACCAAAGCGCCGATTAGCGGGCTATAGTAACTCGCGCAAGCACGCGCTCGCGGCTCGGCGGTGCGCACGTTGGCAGTCGTGCAGGTGCAATGAAGCTTTCGGTCCGTCACCTTAGCGGCAAGTTTCCCTTCGTTGCTCAAAGACGCTAACCGGAGTTCCGGGGAGCGAGTTTTACAGCGGAGGCCAGTTACTTGTCTGCGCCTGCAATGCCGCAATACTAAAGCCAAAGCCGAGCCAGCCACGGCGGGCGATCGACGGTTTCAAAACTGTCCTACTCGGAGAAAAAGTGCTCGTAGGTCTTCAACGTTGGCGATCGCAGGGTGCGAGACCAGCGGGAGACAACGCCATTGACAGGCCGCCCACGGCGCGAGCACGTCCGCCCCGGCGGGTACCCACCCAGAGTCTCCAGTTCCTGATATGCCGCGGCGAAAGCTGCTTCAGTGCGCGACGCGCGGGGATACGAACGTTCCGCCGTTCATGATGGCTTCCATGGCTATCCCGAGCTCGGATGCCACCGCCGATTTCAGGATGTAGCCCCTCGCGCCAAGCTCCAAAGCTTCATCCGCATACGCTTTCTGGTTGTACTGGCTGACCAGCACGATCCACAGATCGGGAATGTGCTCTCGCAAATAACGCGCCGCTGGGAAACCTCCCATCACCGGCATCGACACATCCAGAAGCATCATCTCTGGCCGGAGTAGCTCGGCCTGCTCAATCCCTCCACGCCCGTTCTCGGCTTCCCCGAGTACGTTGGCCCCCAGTGCTTCAGCGATGCTACGCAGCATCATTCTGATCGCGGGATCGTCATCAACGATAATCAGCCGCACCGGGCCCATCTCGCAGTGCACCAATGATCCAATCTGCGTCCCAACATCGAATAGTTTGACTAAACTGATCGTGTTTGCAGTCGCTGGGAAAACCCCGGACTTGTCAGGAACGCGGCAAACTGCTAGCCGATTTCGAACGACAGCGGGTGTTTAAACAGCCCTCGAATTGTTTTCGCCTGTTCCTCACGTTCTGCTGCCGCATAACGCAAACGGGTGGCCAGTTCGGAGTCGAAATCGTCCGCTAGCCGCCTCATCAAAGATGCTCCTTCTTCCAGCGCCACAAGCGCGGAGTACAGAGTCTTTTCCTGTGTAGCCACATGCTCAGCCAGCATACTTTTTGCTGAGTAGGTGTGCCCCACGCGGCAGCGATAGTCTTTGGCATTCCCTCGCTTTATTTCCCAGATCGTGCCGCGGCATTCGGGGCAGGTCAAATCAGTCAATTGTGAGTCCATGCCCAGACCCTCTTCGCCCTCATCTTCGGTTTTGACCGAGCTTCCAACGCCGTTCGTCGCCAGCTTTCCGAGCAGAGGGCCAATGTCGGCCAGGCTGACTGTGTGGTCCACTTCCATCTCGCGCAGCGCACTCAGCGGCATGGAAGGAAAGGCGGCTTCTTCCGGATTCTGGACGACTGTGACCCCGCCCCGGCGTTCAATCTCCCACAGACCGGCCGTTCCGTCATCGAGTTCTCCGGTCAGCAACACCCCAGCCACGCGTTCTCCATAGGCCGCAGCCGCTGTGCGAAACGTAACGTTGATGCAAGGCCGGCTATGCTGCTCTTTGGGCCCGGAACCCAGGTGAACGTGCCCCCGTTCGACCACCAAATGGTAGTCCGGCGGCGCCACAAAGATTCGTCCCGGTTCTATGGTGTCGCCGTCTTGCGCATGGAACGCGGGCAAGAGAGCCGCCTTGCTTAAGATCCTGGGCAGCAGACTCACGGATCGCGGGGGCACGTGCATGACCACAAAAACCGCTGCGGGCAGGTCGACCGGCAGTGTTCGGACTACTTGTTCAAGGGCTTCCACACCGCCAGCGGAAGCTCCGATTACGATCACGTCCCGTTTTATAGGCATCAAGCTGACGGCATACGCCCCTCTGCCTTCGGCAGTGGCACGTGAACCGTGACGCGCGAACCCTCGCCTAGAGCCGAATGCAAGTCCAAGGTACCACCGATATGCCGCGCGCGTTCTTCCATGCTCAACAGTCCCAGTCCCGGCCTGCTCGCGCTTACGTCGAAACCGTGTCCGAAATCGGCGATTTGCAGTTCGATTCCCGTATCGGTTCCTCTGAGTGTTACCCGGGCGTGCGTTTGGCCCGCATGCTTGGCAACGTTTCGTAATGCCTCCTGCGCGATGCGGTACAAACCGGTCGAAACTTCGAGGGGCAGATCCTTGGGCACATTCCGCGAAGAAAACGTCGCAATCATGTTTTCGCGCCGGCCGAACTCATCGGTAAGTGATTGCAGCGCCGGCTTCAGCCCCAGATCCTCAATAATCGATGGGTGCAACCGGTGAGACATTGTCCGCACGTCTTCCGATAGGGCCGCTAGTGCTTCACGGATTCGCTGCATACCGGCTACGGCCCCCGGGGCATCCGAATGGATACTCCGCTCGACCTGGTCGCCATCAATTTCCATCGCAGCTAGTCGCTGGCTGACGTCATCGTGCAGCTCGCGCGCAATCCGCCGCCGCTCCTCCTCTTGCGACGTAAACAGGCTCGCCGCCAGCGCGCGCAATTCCTCCTGGCTTCGGCCCAGAGCCTGTGTGGTCACTTCGACTTCCGTCGCCAGACGTTCTTTTTCGGTCTTGAGCAGGCGCTCGGCTTCCTTATGGGAACTGATGTCCTCAATTGTCACCAGCAGGAACTGCTCGTCATCGGGCTGCAGCACGCAGCCGCGGAAGCAAAAGACCCCTTGCCCCTCGCCCGGTAAGTTGTATTCGAACTCGAAGGTCTTGCCGACGGCCGGCTCCTTTCGAAGTTCCTCCAGGTGCTCGCGTAATTGCGTGTCCAAACCCCACATAGTGGCGGTCAGAGCCGGCAGGTTCCGGCGTTCCAGATCGCCATTTTGGAGGCGCGATAAGGTCCAGAATGCCTTGTTGGTCGCCCTGATTTTGAATTCCGAATCGACCACCACGAGTGGCAGCGGAACCCCCTGGATAATGGACCTCGAAAAATCCCGCGCCGTCCGGAGCTCCTGCTGACTGCGCCGGAGCTGGTCAATGTCGACAAGCGCCACCACCAGACCTTCGATTTTGTTGTCTGCCGTCCGGTAAGGCCGTACTCGCAGCAGGTACCAGTGGCCCTCCCGATCCTTCACTTCGATCTCGCGGGCGGTGAGCGTCTCCAGGACTTCAGTAAAAAGGGGTGTCAGGTCGTCGACATCGAGGTTGACGCGAAGCTCCGTGAACGGCCGGCCGATATCCGCCGCGCGTAAATTCATGACCCGCTGCGTCGGCGGTGTGAAATGCCGGATCGTGAGCTCGTTGCTCAACATCAAGACCGGCAGGTTCACGCTGTTCAGCAGGTTCTGCAGGTCGTTGCTGGCCTGCGTCAGGACCGCATTGCGGTTCTGCAGCTCGTCATTTACGGTATGCAGCTCCTCGTTCGAACTTTGCAGTTCCTCCTTGGTGGTTTCCAGTTCTTCATTGGTGCTCTGCAGTTCTTCGTTGGCCGACTGAATTTCTTCGTTGGCGGAGACGAGCTCCTGGTTTTTCGCGTCCCGTTCCTCGAGCAACGATTGCAGATACATGCGGGTCGAGGAGAGGTCCTGCCGCATCTGCGCGATCAGGCGGTCCTTGTCCTCAACGGACGAAGGCGTGGGCAACTCCGTTCGTCTTTGCCCCAGGAGCGTCTGGGCTCGCGGAGGCGCGAACACTACCAGGTAGCATTTCGAGCGATGGCCCACGCTGTGGATGGGAAGCACTTCGAGCGTCGCTTCGCGAGTCAGGTCGCCACCGTCTCTGAGCTGCAGGCCCTCTACTTGCACGGGCAAGTCTTCTTCGATTGCTCTTCGTACCGCACTCGTCACCTGCGGCGCGATACTGTCTGGGAGAAGACGTCCTAATTCGAGGGTCACCATTCCCGGCCGCAACTCCAGGAACGGATTCGTACGACCTCGCGATTGCAGGATTTCCAGCCGATCATTAATCACGACTCCCGGCGGGGCGTAACGCGCCATCAGGATGCGGTCCGCGGCGCGTTGCAGTTCCAGATCCCCCCAAGTATCGAGCGCCTGCTGGGCAACCGCCAGTTCAGGAAAGACCTGCCGCGGCGCAACATCGAGAGCCGCCCGTCCCGGATTGCCGGGCGCCCGCGAATAAATCTTGTGGCGACGGTCCGCCAGCGAGAACAGGTCCGTGAATTCACGGATGGTTTCCGATGTGCCGAGAAGAAGAAATCCCTCTGGGCGTAGCGCGTAATGAAACGTCGGTATGAGCTGCCGTTGCAGTTCGGCCCCGAAATAGATCAGCACGTTCCGGCAGCTGATTACGTCCATGCGCGAGAACGGCGGATCGTGGCACAGATTCTGGCGGGCGAAAATGCAGAGGTCGCGAATGCGTTTCGAAACCTGATAACCCTTTTCGGTTTTGGCGAAAAAACGGCGGAGTCGCTCCGGCGAGACGTCCGCCAGAATCGTTTCCGGATAGAGTCCTGCTCGCGCCTTTTGAATATTCAGCTCGCTGGCATCCGTTCCGAAAATTTGAATCGGCGGTTCGGTAGTGCTCCCGGTTAGATACTCCATCAGACAAATCGCGAGTGAGTAGGCCTCTTCGCCAGTGGAACAGCCTGCAACCCACATCCTTATCTGTTGCGAAGGATCGCGGTCCTGAAGAACGCGAGGCAGAACAGTAGTCTTGAAGGCTTCGAATACTTCCGGATCGCGAAAGAAGCGCGTGACGTTGATGAGCGCGTCTTCCTGCAGTTCGCGGACTTCCGATGGGTTCGCCTGCAGAAGAGCGGCGTAGTCGCGCAGCGTGTCCAGACGATGCAGCAGCATGCGCCGCGCGATCCGCCGCCGTATCGTCGTTGGTTTGTACAGCCGGAAATCGACGCCCGAGACACCGCGCATGATCGCGAGGATACGGTTAAACTGCTGCTCTTCGCCGGCGGCTGGAACTCCATCGCGTAGCAGACGCAGATTCGTCGCCTGGAACTGCCGCCCGATCTGCGCGAGTTGTGAAGCAATAGCCGCGGGCGGCAGGACGATGTCGACATGGTCCGCCGAAATACTGCTCCGCGGCATGTCCGGGTACTGAGCGGTCTCGGGAGCCTGCACCATCGTGATTCCGCCTTCGCCCTTGATGGCGCGCAACCCGAGCGCTCCGTCCGAGTCCATACCGGACAGCACGACGCCGATCGACCGGTTCTTTTGGTCCGCGGCGAGCGAAAAGAAAAAGAAGTCGATTGCCTTTTGCGCGTGGGAGTCGGGTTGCTCGAGCAGGAACGTGGCGTTTTCCATTCTCAGCAGAGCCTTGGGCGGAACGACGTATACATGGTCCGGCTCGACCTGCATTCCGCTTTCGACGCCTTGGACCCGCATCCGGGTATGCCGGGCAAGAATCTCGGGAAGATGGCTTTTCTGGTCGGCTAACAAATGCGCGATGATGACAAACGCCATCCCCGTGTTCGGAGGGAGATAGTCGAGCAGCTCTATATACGCTTCCACACCGCCCGCCGAGGCTCCGATCCCGACCACATTGAACGGAAGACGCTTCTTGTCGTCCGCCTCGTCCGGGCTGTCCGTCGTAACGGGCGCCAGTGCTGGACCATCCGCTTCCGTCTGAGCAACTCCAAACTGGTTTTCGACTGCCAAGCCGTCCCCGCTCGGATCGATTTGCCCATTAAGGTTTGATGTTTCCCGTTCTTCCGCCATAACTACTTTCCGAATATGCGGTTGATCGCCCTACAGAAAAGACATGTTCTCTCGTCAGTCGATTGCGGACATTTCGCGCTCTTCTAACAGCTTTTTGATCTCCCGGGCATGCCTTCTCAGTTGCTCCGCTTCCTGCTTCAGCTGCCGACCTTGGGTCTCGTCCGTTCGCGTTGCCGTGAACAAAGCAAGGTCTGCACCTTCCTCGAGAGCCAGGACCGCTTCGTACAACTTGCGTTCCTGAGTTGAGGTGTGTTCGTCCAGCAGCGTCTTCAGCGATAGTATATGGCCGATTCGACAGCGAAATTGGAGCGGCCCAGGGCCCTCCTTTTGAAATAGAGGACCGTGGCACTCCGGGCAACTGAACCCGCTGTATTTCTCTGGCTGATGTTCGTGAGGCACGCATTCCTTCTCTTCCGCCGATTCCTCTCCAGTGACGAGTTTTGGAAGGATGGTCCCGATGCCACGTGCCGGAAGCCGGTAGCTGATATCCGCGTCCTGTAGCGCGTTCAGGGGCATCGACGGGAATTGCGCTTCCGAGGGTTCCTGAACCACCGCGACGCCGCCGCGGTTGGCGATCTCCCATAATCCGGAAGCGCCATCGTCAAGCATCCCCGAAAGCAGGACTCCGATCACTCTCGGACCATAGGTCGCCGCTGCGGAACGAAAAGTTACGTTGATACTAGGCCGATGAAGCCCTTCTTTGGGGCCCCGAGCGAGATGAATATGGCTGTTCGCGACGAGCAGATGCCGGTCAGGTGGAGCGACATAGATACGCCCTGGTGAAATGCGTTCTCCTTCCGAGGCTTGTTTCGCAGGGAGGCCCCCCGTTTGGCGGTCGATTATCTCGGCAAGCACGCTTTTGCCCCGTGGAGTCAAATGAATGACCACGAAAATGGCCGCCGGAAGATTTACGGGCAGGGATCTCAGCAAATTCAGCAGCGCCTCAATGCTGCCGGCCGAACCGCCAATCACAACGATGTCCCGTTTGGCCATGCTTCAGAATACTCTCAGATTGCAAGCTCTTTCACACTTCATTTTGGGTGTAAGCCCTAGTTTCGCGGATCGTAGGTTGAGAATAAGGTAGGTATGTGAAGGCTTTGCCTTTGGTAACGCCGGAAAATCTGGCGGCGATACGAATCGTACGTGGCGACGACGGTCGGGAAACAGCCGGTTCTATCACTCAGCTTCCCAGAACCAGCCACTTCGAACCATGCGGCACAGGGTTTAACGATAAGACGGTAAAAGTCCGCTGTGAAGGCACGCAATATTTCGTTTTCCGAGAAGACGTCGACAAACTCTCGAATAACTGATTCGCTTCACCGCATGTAACGGCTTTGTTCCGGCACAGCCAACCGCTCGAAGTGTGCGGCAAATTCCGCCAGCTGTCCGGCCACCTCGTCCCCTGAAATCGGCAATCCATGACCCGGTGCGATGGTTCGCGGCCGCAACGCCGCGAGCTGCTCAACAGACCGCCGCGCGGCATCCCAATCGGGTGTGTAGTACGCCGGTGGACCGCTCAGTTCCGGCTTCTGTCGCGCTACGGCCAGGAACGATTCCTGCTTCGTAGTGCAGAACGCATCGCCAGGCAGCAACAGTCGGTCTTCCTCGCGAAACAGTGAGATATGACCGGGCGCGTGTCCGGGAGTGCTCAGGTAACGCCACCCGGGCAGAGTGGGAAGGGAAAAATCAGACGGCAGCGCCTGAACCCGGCCTCCCAAATCAGCCGAAGTTCTCGGGTACAGCGGCGACATCACCGCCATCAGGCCGCCGCCAACCTCCGGAGCAGGCGGTGGATATTTCTCCTTCCCCGTCAAATACGGAAACTCCTCGACAGACGCATAAACGGGAGCGTTCCAGTCAGCGGCGAGGGTTTCGACCGCACCCACGTGATCGAAATGCCCGTGCGTCAGAATGATGGCTTCGGGGCGCGTCCCCCTTCCGAACTGGTCTTCCGCCCAGAGCTTGATCTTGCCGGCCGACATCGGCAGCCCCGTATCGACTAGCGTCCAGCCCCCGCGCGGTGTATCGATGGCATACACATTCACGAACAGAATCCGCATGCCCCGGAGGCCCGGGGCAATATTCTCCAGGTTGACTACTTCGTACTCTGGCAGGGGAATCGCTTCCATGCCCGTCAGACGCAAATCACGCCCGGATGTAATCGCGCCTTATCGGTGAACCGGCCCGCTCCAGCGCAGGCCCAGCCGCCAAAGTCTCGGACTTCCGGTATTCGGATTCGGAGTGAGCGCCACCAGATAGGTCCTGTCAAGCAAGTTCTCTACCGTCGCAATGGCCGAGAGGCGGCTCGTCAATCTCTGTTGGGCATCCAGACCCAGCACCATGAAACCGGGAAGCGGAAACTGGTTCAGATCGTCATCGAATTGCAAACTGTAAGCACGCAGCCCACCTGTGATCTGCGTGGTCTTCCAGTTCCAGGTAAGCTGGGCGGTTCCCTGATTCTTCGGAATTTGCGGAATTCGCTG
>JAFAUR010000441.1 GCA_019243205.1 Acidobacteriaceae bacterium
CTGCCAAAGTTCAACTCGATCGCCCGCCAGCGGCGTTATATCGACGTGTTCAACCGCGGCACCGGCTCGGTCCTATATACCGCCACCCCCAGTGACCCATGGATCGTTGTGTCCGGCGTTCGAGGTTCTGTCGCAAAGGAGCAACGCCTCTGGATCAGTATTGACTGGTCGAAGGCTCCTCAAGGCGCCGCTTCTGGCAATGTGAAAATTATGCAGGGCGGGACAGTGGTGACCGTCAAAGTTGACGCCATCTCCGCTGCCGACGTCACCCGCGATACGCTCACCGGCTTTGTGGAAGATGCTGGCGTCGTTTCCATCGAGCCCGAACACTGCACCGGCAAGACCGACTTCGGCGACCTGAAATGGATCAGGGTCGAGGACTACGGCCGTACCCTGTCGGCCATGCGTGCGGAGGGTCCGGTGGATTTCGGACCCCTGGCGCCTCCGGAAGGATCACCCCACCTGGAGTACAAGACCTACTTCTTCAGCTCCGGGCAGGCGACTGTCTATAACGTCCTCGCCCCCAATCTTGCATTCATCCCCGGTCGTAATCTGCGCTTTGCTGTTTCCGTTGACGACGATCAGCCGCCTGTGATGGTGACGGGTGTACCGACGACCGTTGTCGCCGGTTCCACGCCGCGGACCGGTAACGAGTGGCAGAAGAACGTGATGGACGAGGCGCGCATCGTGTCCGCCAGAGTCATGATTCCGTCCTCCGGCTATCACACGCTCAAGGTATGGATGGTCGACCCGGGGATTACCCTGCAGAAGATTTTCATCGACCTTGGCAGCCTTAAGCCGTCGTACCTCGGACCTCCTGAGAGTTACAACAACCGTTGAGTCTGTTGCAAACTCAGATTGGAAAAGCCCAGATCAAACCCAGCCGGAGTTGACACTTGATGCGAGCCTTGAGCAACCCGGAACTTCTGCGATCTGGAGAGATCGCTGAAATACCGGTTGATCTCTGGTCCACTAGCATCATCGTGGCGCGTGGATCAGATGGACATGCAAGCTCTACATCGTACACGCGATCGTTTAGTTGCTCGTCGAACGGGCGTTATCAACCAACTCCGGGCGTTCCTCCTGGAACGTGGTATCGCAATCCGACAAGGCCGAATATCCCTTCAAACCTACATGCCAACTTTTCTCCAGACTGCAGACTCAATACTTTCTCCCTGCATGAATCGTTTAATCCGGCGGCTCTGGGATGAATGGCAAAACCTAGAGGAACAAGTTGAAGAGCTTACAGCCGAGATCACGGCGGCGATAAAGGAGACAGCGGTGGGTCCGCTGCTCCTAGAGGTACCCGGAGTGGGCCCGCTCGTTGCAACGGCAATGATCGCTGCGGTCGAAAACGGATCAGCATTTCATAAAGGCCGGGAATTTGCGGCTTGGCTCGGGTTAACATCCCGACAGCATTCGACGGGAACTGCTCGGGATCAGCAAACGCGGAAACGAATATCTTCGGCGCTTATTTATTCACGGCGCTCGATCCGTGATGCGACAGAGTAAACGAGACCGGCTTTTGATGGGAGCGTGGCTCACTCGATTAGAAACACGCGCCCATCCCAACGTTGCTGTGGTTGCACTGGCGAACAAGTTGGCCAGAATTGCATGGGCGGTTCTCGCTACCGGGGATCGTTACCGAACCAGATCCTTGGCGTCGGCTATTTAGGACTTAGATCGCACAGGTGTAGAAGACAAATCCCGGGGTGATTGGATAGACAGTTATGTACGCCGACGTCCGACGAATCTTACCAGTCTGCAGAGCGCAAGACACTATGACGGAATAGTCTAACGGCGTGCCCGAAGCCTGAGTGAAAAAAGAGGCTTTCAACTGCCGGACCATTTTTAAGGACGGGCACGCGCGAATCTCTCATTGTGGCCAGGAGTTCACTCCACTAAAAGGCCGGATACATTTACGCAGACGAATCCGCATAAGACTTCTGTTGACAGGTGAGGGCCGGACCATACATAATTTTCCAACCAGATCCTTCAACATCGTAATGTCCAACGCCTGATCGGCCACGATGCGCTTCAGCTTCGCGTTCTCCTCTTCAAGCTGCTTCAGCCGTTTGGCTTCGCTTACTTCCAGGCCGCCGTACTTACTGCGCCACCCATACAACGTCGCTGCGCTGATCCCATGCTGCCGGCATAGTTCGCTGGTCTTGGCTCCAGCTTCACTCTGTTTCAGGATCCCGATGATCTGTTCTTCGCTGAACCTGCTGTTCTTCACTCTTTTCGTCTTCCTTCCGCAACCTTCGTTGCCTCGGAAAACCCAGTTTAGAGTGGCTCAGTTCTGTCGGGCAAGGTCAGGGGGCGTGGACTGAGGTTATGCAGCCACGATGCGCTATGCGGCTGACTGACGTGATTGGCGTGGATTCTGGATTTGGAGATTCCGGATTCGAGCCGTGAATCGATATCCGTGTTTCCTTACGGTTTGGATGTAAGTGGTTGCACGGCCGGGTTGCGAAAGGACCTTGCGGAGACTCGAAACATGAACAGCCAGGTTTCCCTCTTCCACGATTGTGTGTGGCCAGACAAAGCTGAGCAGATCGTCCTTTGAAACAACCTTTCCATTGTTTCTCACGAGGACTGCGAGCAACTGTAAAGCTCTGGGGTCGACTTCTAGTAATTGATCGTCATACATGAGGAAGCGACCGTTTGACTCGAATTGGAATCCGTCAAATAGTACCATGTCGTGACGTGGTGTTTCGAAGCGATTTCCGCTGCAGGTTGCCTTTGCAGATCCAACCGGTTTGTCATACGCCAGGGATGGCTTTTCCGAAACCAGAATCAATCTGTTCGCACCGATGCAATACGGCTCGCCACCGATGGAGCCGAACAACTCGAGTGGAGTTAGTCCAGCAGTTTTGTGTAAGCGGCAGATTTCGCCAGCAGTAAAGAGGTAGCTCGAAGTGGGTCGGGTCTCAACTTGTCCATCGTGCACAAAAGTGTAATCAATGTCCAGCCTGCTTTCGGCTGGATCATAACGATTCTCACTCAGCATAAGGATGTCTCCGGCCCGAAACCATTTTCTCTGTACCAAGTTAGGCAGAAGCGACTCTGCGGCCATGCCGGTATCCAGAATGAACCGCGCACCTGGCCTCAACGACCGCGCTAATGCTTCCAGAAACTCAAGCGCTTCGTCCCTGCACAAATAGCAGAAGCTATTGCCCCAGCAGAATGCTCCGTCAAACTCTGCCACCCATGAGAGACGCCGCATATCTTCGTGCACCCAGCAAACGCCCTCAGAGCTGATATCTTGTGCCTCGCTGAGACTTTCCTCGCTCTGATCTACGCCTGTCATCAGGTAGCCGCGTTTGGCAAGTTGGACACAGTGCCGGCCGTTGCCACCGGGAACATCCAAAATGGCGCCGCCTGCCTTCACGCCAAGCATCCGTTCGAGGAAGCTCGCCTCTTCGCAAGTTATCTCAGGAGTGGTTATCTGCCGCCATGCTTCGAGTGCAACGCCACGGAAAAAGGCCTTTTCACATTTGGACTGCATAGTTCTCCTTGAATACACACCAACCGCAGAGTGTTTGGCGAGGGGCCGCAAGGAGAACTAAATGATGGCGTTGCTGAACAAAGGCGCTCCATTACTTTAGCAAAAAAAAAGTGCAAATAACATCTTGTTGGAGGTCATTGGCTCAGCAGTTGACAACTGCTGCTCGACGATGAAGCGAATTAATAGTTCCTTAAAGATCTTCGGTGGGATCTCTCTGTAATCTTGTGACAGAAATCCTGATTTGCTCGATTTTGGATTTCCCTCGCATGAAAGTCTTATCCATGAAGCCGAACCTTGACATTCAGGTTGAACCCTGGGAGTCCGGTAACGCGGCGTATCTGCCGCTCGCGCCCAG
>JAFAUR010000538.1 GCA_019243205.1 Acidobacteriaceae bacterium
GCGCAGTGAGATCGATCTCGGCATCGGCGCTTTTGCCGGGTTGATCAACGTGGTAAGCGCCACGTTGCTCGTTGATCGACCGGTTTTTGGCGTTATCGCCTTAGCCGCCGGGCTTGCGGCCTACGGCGTGCTTGGGTGGGTGATTTACGCGCGCAAGATTCCCGCGATCGTGGCGACGTTGGGCAGCGCGTTTGTCTGGACCGGGCTTGGCTACGTGTTGCAACCCGCGCCCGGGGGCAGTTCGCCGGCGTGGCTCACGACGCTCTTTAACCTCCCCATCCCGCTGGTGCCGCCGCCCATCTGGTTTCTGCTGCTCGCGGCGTTGGCGGCGGTGTTGGTGACCCGGTCACGCCTGGGAATCGTGCAGCGCGGGTTCGGCAACAATGAGCACGCGATGCGCCAGCTTGGGTGGCCCGCCGTGCGTTCCCACGTGGTCACCTACTTGCTGAGCGCCGTTTTTGGAATGGCCGCAGGGCTTTGCCTCACCGGAGTCAATACCGCCTCGGACGTTAACGCGGCCAGTTCCTACACGTTGCTGAGCGTTGCCGCGGTCGTGATGGGCGGTTGCGACCTGGTCGGCGGCCGGATCGAACCGGTGGGCGTGGTCTTTGCCGCGGTGACCCTCTCGCTCCTGGGTACCTTGCTCGGCTTTATGCACCTGAGTTCGGATGACATTGCCGCCGTCCAGGGCTTCATCTTGATCGGCATCGTGGTTTTACGAACCGTTTGGGCGCGCGCGCGATGAAAAGGCTCTTTGAGCAACCGTGGATTTGGGCCCTCCTGGGCATCGTCGCCCTTTGGATCCTGCTGAGCATCGGCGCGCACCAGGTTAGCCTGGGCAACTTGAGCGGCATCGTGGCCTCGGCGGCCCTGCTTTGCGTGGTGGCGATCGGCCAGATGCTGGTGGTGACCACCGGCGATGGCGCCGTGGACCTTTCCATCCCGAGCGTCATCACCCTTTCCGCGTTCGTCGCCACGAGCGTCACCGGCGGCCAAGACGCGCGCTTGGTGCTCGGCTTGGTCATTGTGGCCGCCCTTGGGGCGGCCGTGGGCTGGGTCAACGCCCTCATCGTCAACCGGCTGCGGATCCCGCCGATCATCGCCACGCTGGCGGTCGGCTACATCCTGACCACGGCCACCCTGATTTTTAATCGCGGCTTCAAGACCTACGCCGTGAGCCCGACGCTGGTGTACGTGGCCAGCGGGCGCGTGATCGGCATTCCGATCATCCTTCTGCTAGCTTTGGTTTTGACGTGGGCGACGGCGTGGCTTCTCCACTCCAGCGTCTATGGCCGCAGCCTTTCGGCGGTCGGCCAGAATCGGCGGGCGGCTCACTTCGCCGGGGTTCGGGTGGAGGCGACGACGACCATCGCTTACGTGCTCAGCGGTTTGCTGGCTGCGCTCGGCGGCGTGCTGCTTTCCGGCCGGGTGAGCGGCGCGTTTTTGGAGATGGGCACGCCTTATCTGCTTCAATCGGTCGGCGCCGTGGTTGTGGGGGGCTCCTCGATTCTGGGAGGAAGAGGCAACGCGTTCGGCACGCTGCTGGGGTCCATCTTTCTGGTAATGATCGTCACGACGATGCAGGTGCTGCGCGTGGCCGGCGGCTCCCAGGACATCGTCGAAGGCATGCTCATCATCCTTGTGCTCGCGGTGGCTACCGTCCGAACGTCCGCAGCCAAAAAGGCCTAACCCGGATGGCAGGTATGGTTTCACCTTCGTACGACGGCATAAACAATGGGTCAAGTTCGCAGCTAACCGGCGCAAAGCCGGTGGCGAATCCCACCAGGCTGGGTAGGATCGGGGTCGGTTCCTGGACTTTTCCCTGGGCCATCGGTACCGTTCGGGAGCATCCGCCGCAAAGGCCGCTCACGGCGGCCATGCTGGTACGGAAAGCGCGCGAGCTGGGGGTCCGTACCGTGCAACTCGGGGACAATCTGCCGGTGGATCAGCTTTCCGCTGAAGAACTCCATGAGCTTAAGGGCACTGCCGCCGAATGCGGCATTCAGTTAGAAATCGGAACGCGCGGGGTGAAGCCGTCGCACCTGTTCCGTTACCTTGAAATCGCCCGATTGCTGGGGGCCAGATTGGTGAGAACCATGGCCGGTTGGCCCGGTGCCGCTCCGCCGCTAGCTGAAGTGGAGAACGACCTTCGGGAAGCGCTACCGAAATTTGCCCAGGCGGGCGTTTCGGTCGGGATGGAGAATTACGAAACCTATTCGACCGCGGAGCTGGCTGCCCTCATCCGCCGCGTCGATCAACCGAATCTGGGCGTTTGCCTGGACGTTTCGAATTCTCTGGGTGCGCTGGAGAGTGCAGATACCATCCTGGATGCGCTGCTGCCGCTGACGATCAATGTGCACGTCAAAGACATCGCCGTTGAGCGACTGCCGTATATGATGGGATTTGCCTTTTACGGCCGGCCGGCCGGCCGGGGCCGGGTGCCGTTTGAAACCATTTTTTCGAGGCTGGCGGGCGCAGGCCGGAAAGCAAACGCAATCGTCGAGCTCTGGACGCCGTTCAACGGTTCGCTCGAGCAAACCCTTGCGCTTGAGGAGAGCTGGGCCAAGGAGAGCATTGCCTATCTGGCGAAGTTACCTTGGTTGGAACGTTGAGGTGGACCTCCAATCTGGTAAATGACCTTCCAACCAGACCCCGGGTCGAATTCTTCTTTGTTGAAGTTAGCAGCAGTCGCATTCCAACCGCAATGAAAACCGTCATTCTAGGTGCCGGCGCCATGGGCAGCGCTCTCGGCGGCGCATTAGCGAAAGCCGGAAACGAAGTGGTGTTAGTTGAGGTCGCGAAAGAAACCATCGACGCCGTTAACTCCCGCGGCCTCATCGTCCAGGACAAAACGGGGCACCAGGAAACGGTGAAAATCCCTGCAACGGACCAGCCTGCCAGCGTGGGTTCGGCCGATTTGGTGGTGGTGTTCGTGAAGTGTTACCACACCGAGGACGCCGTCCGCAGCGTCACCCCGATTATTGGTCCAACAACCACCATCCTCTCGCTGCAAAACGGCTGGGGTAATGGGCCAACGATCGGCAAGGTCGTTGGGCTCGAGAAAGTGTTGCTTGGCGTCAGCTACCATAGTGCGACCCTCCTTGGTCCCGGTCATGTCCTTCATGCCGGGCAAGGGAATACCTTTATCGGCGAATTGGACGGCACCTTTTCTGAACGCCTGACGGCAGTTGCGAAGGTGTTCAACGCCGCAGGGATCAACGTCACGCCGACCGGTTCGGTGCTGAAAGAGATCTGGTCCAAGCTTGCGCTGAATGCGGTAACGCTTCCGACCTCGGCCGCCATCCAACTCACCGCGGAACGTTTGCTCGACGCCGAGGAAATGCAGCAATTGATGAAAGGGATTCTGAAAGAAGTCGTCGCCGTGGCGCAGGCGCAAAAAATTGCCCTCGAGTTTGACGAGCGTTGGCAGGCGATCTCCGGCCTCCTGGGAAAACTGGCGGCGAACACGAAAGGATCGATGCTCCAGGATGTCGAGCGCAAGCGGCGCACGGAGATCGACGTGATCAACGGCGCCGTCGTGGAAGCAGGCAAGCGCCTCGGGATCCCGACCCCGTACAACAACGCCATGCTTTGGCTGATCAAAGCGTTGGAACGCTCCTTCAGGCCATGAGCACGCAGATTCGTTTTTTCGGTGTCGCTGCGTACGAGTTAACGAATGGCCAGGGCCAACGCATCCTGCTCGACCCGTTTCTGGATGACAACCCGGGAAGTCCGGTCAAATCCCATGAGCTTGAGCGGGTGGATTTGATCATCGTGAGCCACGCTGCCGTCGACCATCTGGGGGACACTGAGGCGATCGCGCGCCGCACCGGCGCACCAGTCATCTGTGGAGGGGAAGTAAAGGGGTATCTGGTCGCCAAGGGAATCCCGGCTGAGCAAATCCGCGCCACCACTTGGGGCATCGCGGTGGAAGTTAATGGCATCAAAGTTCAACCCGTCGAGTGCCATCATTGGTCCCAAATCCGGATGCCCGACGGCACGTTGTCGAGCGGTGTCCCGATGGCGTTTATCGTGTACGCAGATCCCGACGTGAGGTTTTACCATTACGGCGACACCGCCATTTTCTCCGACTTGAAACTGCAACGGGAACTGTACCGGCCAACGATCGGATGCATCGGGATCTCGAATCCGGTGGAGATTCTCCATCGGTTTCCGATGCCCGGAAGGATGCTGACGGGCGAGATGAGTCCGCGCGAGGGCGCGCTGGCCGCCGAATGGCTCGGGCTTAAGACGGTTTTGCCGTGCCACTACATCAACCCGGACTGTTCCGACGTCGTTGAATTTCACGAGCACTTGGCCGCCGCGAGAGCGCGCGGGGCCGAAATCCCGGAGTCAATCGTCATGAAACCTGGGGAGGTAATCAAGGCACCATGAAAGCAGCCATTTTCGATGCCCCGCGTCAGATGCACGTCGGGCCTTGGACGAAACCGCAGCCCGGACCGGACGAGGCGCTGGTGTCGGTCAAGGCCGTCGGTATTTGCGCGGGTGATCTTTACATCTATTCAGGTAAAAACCCGTACACGGAATACCCGATCATCGGCGGACACGAGATCTGCGGGGTAGTGGACTCCATCGGCTCGGATGTGACCGGTGTGCAGCCCGGGCAGCTGGTGGTGATCGAACCGTTCCTCAGCTGCGGAAAATGCTACCCGTGCCGCGTCGGCAAGCCTAACTGTTGCGCAAACATCAAAATCATCGGCGTGCATAAGGCCGGAGGGTACGCGGATTGGGTGGTCGCGCCCGCGACCCACCTCCATCCCGTCCCGCCGGCCCTTTCACCGTTGTGGGCTTCGTTCGCCGAACCCGTGACGATCGGCATCCATGCGTGCCGTCGCGGCGAGGTCAAGGCAGGCGAATACGTGTTGATTTTGGGCTGCGGGCCGATCGGGCTGGCGCTGATTGAAGTTGCCCGTGCTTACGGAGCGCACGTCGTTGCCGTAGACGTCCTGGATTCGCGCCTGGAAACGGCGCGGACGCTCGGCGCCGATGTCCTGAAAGGGAACGACGACCTGCTTGGGCAGGTGCTCGAGCAAACGAACCAGGAGGGTGCACCCGTCGTCATTGAAGCCACCGGCAACACGAAGGTCATCGAATCGACGGTGAACCTTGTCGCCGCGGGAGGGCGCATCGTCATCGTCGGCTTGGTAGCCAGAGGCGTAAAGGTCCAATTCCCGGGACTCGATCTGACCCGGAAAGAAATGACCCTCCTGGGTTCCCGTACCGAGGTGAATTGTTTCCCGGAAGCTTTAGAGCTGCTAGCGAGCGGACAAATTCACTACCCGAAAGTTGCCACCGAGTTTGACCTCTGGTCTGCGCCCGAGGTATTTGCGGAGATCAGCCGCAATCCCGATTCGGTTCGCAAAGGCGTTTTCGTTCGAAACTGATTTTATGCGCCTATACACTTTCGAAACCAACGGCCAAGTCCGGCTAGGGGCGGAGGTGCCCGGCGCGGGCCGTCTGATCGATTTGAACGCCGCCGAGCCGGCAATGCCTGGCGACATGCTCGGCTTCATTCAGGCCGGGCCGCACGCGCAAGCGCTGGCCTCTTCCGTCCTGCAGCGTTCTACGACCTTGCAGAAGGCGGCGACTTACCCGCTCGCGGAGGTCAAGCTCCTCGCGCCGATCCCCCGCCCGGGTAAGATCCTTTGCTCCGGGATCAACTACCGATCGCACCTGGACGAAAACCCCAACGCGCGATTACCCGAGGAGCCTTTCTTCTTTGCCAAGATGCCTTCCGTCGTCATCGGACCGGGCGAACCCATTCTGCACCCTCGCCGGACCAAACAATTGGATTACGAAATCGAGTTCGCCGCGGTCATCGGCCGCCGCATGGCCTCTGCGCCGGAAAGCGACGTCATGGGCTCCATTTTCGGCTACACGATTGTGCACGACGTGTCGGCCCGCGACGTGCAGTTCAAGGATAACCAGATCACGTTAGGAAAGAATTTTGATTCGTTTTGCCCGATCGGTCCCTGCGTCGTCACCGCGGACGAGATCCCGCATCCTGCGGACGTACGGCTCCGGACCTATCTGAACGGGGAAATCATGCAGGAGGGATCGACGGCGGACTGGCTCTTCAGTCTGCCGCAGCTGTTAAGTTTTCTATCCCACATCATGGCCCTCGAACCCGGGGACGTCGTTACCACCGGCACACCGGCGGGAGTCGGGCTTTTCCGCAAGCCCCCCCTGTTTCTCAAACCGGGTGACGTGGTCCGGCTCGAGGCGGAAGGGATCGGTGTGCTTGAAAACCCTGTCGTAGCCGCTTAACCCAAACCGAATTTTCGCTTCAACAAATTCCCACCATCACCGGGCCCGGCGCCCTCTATCCCGCAACCGCGGGAGTGCCATCTACCTAAAGAATGTCAGGCAAAAGCCAAAAATCACTCAGAAACATCGTCATGAAACGCTCTCTTATTATCGCTCTCGGCCTCTTTATGGGGGTAATGTGGACTAGCCAGGGGGAAGAGGCGGCGCAAAACGCCGCGCCGAAGAAGAAGTGGCGAATCGCGCTTTCGAATTCTTTTTATGGCAACATCTGGCGCCACCAGATGGTAGACGCATTTCGCGAGGCCGCCGAAAAGGCCAAAGCCGACGGTTTGATCTCGGAATACCTCATTGAAAACGGTGACGGCACCGTCAACCAGCAAAATGCGCAGATGAGCGGGTTGATCCTGAGGGGCGTCGACGCAATCTGCATCAATGCAGCCTCCCCGACGGCAGTGAACGGCGTCATTGCGAAAGCGTGTCAGGCGGGCATCAAGGTACTGGCCTTTGACTCGATCGCCACCGCTGACTGTGCCTATAAATTCGATTTCGACATGGTGAGTATCTTTGGCGGGATGGCCGATTACATCGCCAGTACCCTGTTGCATGGCAAAGGAAATGTCCTGCTGGTGCGCGGCGTTGAGGGATCCGCACCGGACAAGATCATTTCCGATGCGCAAAAGGAGGTTCTAAAGAAGTATCCCGGCATCCACATCGTCGGCGAGATCTACGGCCAGGCAAGCACTTCCGTAGCCCAGTCCGCGGTGGCTAATATCCTGCCGAGCTTACCGAATGTGGATGCGGTCATCGGTCAGGGCGGCGGGGATGACATCGGCATCGTTCAGGCCTTTGATCAGGCAGGGCGAAAAGTTCCTATCGTTCAAGGTGGCGGAAGTTCCAACTTCCTCATGTGGTGGAATGAGCAGTATAAAAAGGACAAGTACCAAACGGTCTCGGCGAATACGGCGCCGGGAATCGGCGGGGCCGCGCTCTGGCTTGCGATCGACATTCTTAATGGCGAAAACGTTCCGAAGGTGATCAAGATGCCCGGTGCGAGCGTGACCGCCGAGAACCTGGCCCAGTACGCGGACATGCCGCCGGGCCAAATCGTCAGCCCGACTTACACCCAGGAATGGGTGGAGCAAAATCTGGTGCAGAAGAAGTAGGGCTCACGGCTAAAGGAACCAATTCCCCCTCAAAAAGATGAAGACAAGAACTAAAACCGGCGTCACGAGGCGTGACGCCCTGCGCTCCGCGGGAGTCCTGGCGGGAGCCGCCGTTTTCACCGGACTAACCAGCCCCGCGAAAATCGCCGCCGAGACTACCGGGAAATCCGGGAGCGATGAAGAATACGTGTGGCTATCCGCAAACGTGAACTTACCTTTGTTCGTGGCGCATGACCAGCCCGCGTTGAGGCTCGTGGGCCAGGAACTCGGCGTTAAGGTCACGATTGCCGGCCCGAACAGCGTTGACATCCGCGGGTTGGTCGAGGCCGTTGAACAGACCACGGCGCGAAAACCTGCCGGGATGATGGTGGTGGGTTGGGACCCGAGCGCTCTGATCCCGGCCATCAACAGCGCGATCGAGACGGGGGTTCCCGTGGTTTGCGTCGATGCCGATGTGCCGAAAAGCAAGCGGTACGCGTTTATCGGTACGGACTGGTTTGATTTAGGGGTGCGTCAGGCCGAGGCCATGGTCAAGGCCCTCAACGGCAAAAAGGGTAAGGTGGCGCTGCTGGGGTTGATCGAACAGACCATCGACCAGCAGGCGTTTGCCGGGTTCAGGTCGGTAGCACAAAAGGCCGGGCTGACCTGTATGGATCCGCAAGAGGACAAGGGCAATCAGGCCGAGGCGGCTCGGGTGGCCGCAGCCGTCATCCAGGGCAACCCTGACTTGGTCGGCATGGCCGGGTTTGATTCCGAAAGCGGCCCCGGTTTCGGCCAAGCCATTAAGGAGGCGGGCAAGGCGGGCCAGATCGTCGCAACCTGCGTTGATGCCGAGGCGCAGCACCTTAGGCTGGTTAAGGAAGGCGTTTTAACCGCTGCGGTCGGGCAGAAGCGGGAGTTATTTACTTACGTCGGTGTAAAGGCGCTCTATGAGCTGCGGCATTCCAAGTTAAGTTTTACCAAAGACGATAAGGCGGCCGGCGTCGTACCAATTCCTGTCAACTATAACACCGGCACCTACACCGTAACCAAAGAAACTGTGGACCTGTTTCTAAGAACCTGAATACGTTTCCTCCGAAAGGGCATTCGCTAGAGCGCCCGCTGCTGGCCATGCGGGGAATCCGCAAGAGCTTCGAAGGGAACGATGTGCTGAAAGGCGTCGACTTCGACGTTTGGCCCGGGGAAGTGCACGCCCTCGTCGGTGAGAACGGCGCCGGCAAGAGCACCCTCATGAATATACTGGCCGGCGTACACCAGCCAAGCGGCGGCACGATCGAATTCGACGGCCGCACCAACGTGGTCATTCCCGATGAAAAGTCAGCGCAGCAACTCGGCATCAGCATCGTGTTCCAGGAGCGCAGCCTGTTTGGCCACCTGAACGTTGCAGAAAACATCTTTGCCGCGCGGCAGCCAAATATTTTCGGCCATATTCTTCGAAGGAGACTGCAGGCCGAAGCCAGGCGCAGCCTGGAACGAATAAAACTCGACCTGGATCCGAATACCCTGGTCGAAGAACTTTCACCCGCTCAGCAGCAGATGGTCGAGATCGCCAAAGCTTTATCGCTCGAAGCCAAGGTGATCATCTTCGACGAGCCCACCTCGTCCCTGACCGATAAGGAAACCCAAGCGCTCTTTGGGGTCATTCGCCAACTGCGGTCTCAGGGCGTGGGCGCGATCTATATTTCTCACCGCCTGGAAGAGATCTTTCAGATCGCCGATCGCGTGACGGTGCTTAAAGACGGCAGGTGGCAGGGCACTACCAGCGTTGCAGAAACGGATACCGGTGACCTGGTCCGGCGTATGGTCGGCAGGAATCTGGAACTCCGGCACAACGATGCCGTCGCCGCACACAATCCGATCTTACTGGAGGTACGCGGTCTCTCAGATCCCGTCAGCCATCCTAAAGCGCTCTTGAAAGGGATTTCGTTCAACGCGCGAGCGGGTGAAATCGTCGGGTTCGCTGGCCTGGCGGGAGCGGGCAGAACCGAACTGGCGCTTTCCATTATCGGAATCCGGCCGCGCGGGGAGGGTGAGATTTACGTTAACGGACGCCGGGTGACCATCCGTTCTCCGGGCGAAGCGATTGCGGCCGGGGTTGGGTATGCATTTGAAGATCGAAAAGAAGGGGGGCTCTTTTTGGATATGAGCATCGCCCGAAATATTGCGGCGGCGAAGTTGAAACGGTTTGGCACCTGGTGGTTACGCGACGACCGGCAATCCGCCGTGGCCGTGGAATTGCAAAAATCCCTTCGCATTGCCTGCCGGGATACCAGCCAGTTAGTCCAAAGTTTAAGCGGTGGTAATCAACAGAAGGTAGTCCTGGCCAAATGGCTACTCGCAAACCCTAAGGTCTTGATTGTGGATGAACCCACGCGAGGCGTTGACGTTGGTGCCAAGGCGGAGGTGCACAACCTGCTCTACCAAGTGTCACGCGAAGGCGCCGCCGTCGTCGTGATCTCGTCGGATCTGCCCGAAATTCTGGCCGTTTCCGATCGCATCTACGTCATGCGCGAAGGGCGGATCACCGGGGAACTGAACCGGGCCGAGGCGACCGAAGAAAGCGTGATGCGCCTGGCTTCGCTAACCCTGCCGGAATCCGTATGAACGAGTTGCCCGCAACGACTCTCCAAAGGTCTACCAAGCCCGGCAGGCGCAACCGGTTGCGCCTGCCGGCTTTCCCTCGGGAACTGGCGCTGGCCGTGGTGACGGTTGGCACCGTTATCGGATGCTCTATCCTTTACCCCGCCTCGTTTGCGAACTTTGGCAATTTTGCCGCCATCGTCCGGAACCTGGCCTTTGAGGGGATTCTGGCGATTGGGATGATGTTGATGTTGATCGGGGGGAGCTTCGACCTGTCCGTCGGCGCGATGGCCTCAATGATCGGCGTCATTACCGGTGCGCTGATGAAAGAACTAAACTGGCCGGTACCTCTGGCCGTCCTGGCGGGGCTGTTAACGGCGACGTTAGGCGGCCTCCTGAATGGGTTCATCGTCGCAAAAGTCCGCGTCAATGCGCTGATCACGACGCTTGGGACGATGGGAATCTTCCAGGGTCTCGCCCTCTTGATCGGCGGTCCGGGAATCACCTACCTGCCGGAATCGTTCTCACGCTTCGGCCAATCCCAGTTCCTTGGGCTGCAGGCGCCGGTCTGGGTGCTCGTCGTGCTCGCGATCCTGGCCCATTACGCCATGGCGCATACGCGCTTCTTTCGACAATTCTACTACATCGGGAGCAACCCGAAGGCCGCTCACTTGTCGGGAATCAACGTGGAAGGGCTCCAGATGGTTTCCTTCATGATCATGGGTTTCCTGGCTGGGCTCGCAGGCATCCTCTACGCCTCCCGCATCGCCACAGCGACATCCACGGTCGGCGTTGGCGCGGAGCTCCAGGCGATCACGGCCGTCATCCTCGGGGGTGCTAGCCTCTCGGGAGGTCGTGGCACGATCTGGGGCGCCATGATTGGCGTCTTTTTCATGGGCTTGATGAAGAACGTGCTCATCATCGCGCGTTTTTCCTCCGAGTGGCAAGGCATTGTACTCGGTGCGGTGCTCGTCGCCGCGGTCGCCCTCGATTCCCTCATGAACCGGAAACGCATCGGGTAGCACGGACGCGTCCCGGTAAGCGTAAGAGGAATCATAGGTGCCCATCATGCTCCCAACCGCGCAAAGTTCAACGTCCGGTCTCTGTGAGAGGGTGTGTGGGAGGCTCAGGCGGACCAAGCTCACCGGCCTCGGTTCCCACACACCCTCTGAGAAAACCCGAGCGTGTTGACGACCCCATGCGCCGGCTCCAACCAGGCAGACCTTTATTTTCGACCCGTCGAAATCATTGTTCGATAATGACTTTCCCGGTTTCACACCCGAAGAAGAATGCTTCGAAAGCCTGCTGAATCTGGTCAACTCCCATCCGATGGGTGATGATTTGGGCGAGGTAGGCACGGTGCTCTCGCAACCGCTGCAGATTGGTAGGCAGTTCATTATACCGGAAATACTCGCTTCCGACGATGCTCCGTTCCGGGGCAATAATGTCCGGTGAAATCTTAAGGGCGATGCCTTCGCCGTGCCCCACGCAAATCAGCGAACCGCGCTGCGCAAGCGAATCGACGGCTTCCTGGCGGGCGACCTGTTTCCCCGTGGTATCTACAGCCATGTCGACGCGCGCCAGTTCATGTGATTGGATGCCGGCGCTAAGGGAAGTTTGGCCAACATTGATCGGCAGTCCGCCAAGCCTTTCGGCGAGCTTGAGCCGATATGGCACAACATCAGTGATCAGAACCCTGAGCTGTGGCCCGATGACAATCTTGGCCATCGCCAGTACCGCAAGGCCGATCGGACCTGCGCCCAAGACCAAGAGGGATTCTATGTCTGGTCGCATGAGCCGGCACCGTTCAATCGCATGCCCGCCCGTGCCCATGACGTCAAGCAACAGGGTCGCTTCGCTAGAGGAGAACTCGTCGGGCACCGAAAAAAAGATGGTTTCGTGAACCAACTCATACTGGCCGTATCCGCCGTCGCGATTGAATCCCATGTCACCCCGCTTTTGCAGGCATTGATTGGTAAACCCCAACCGGCACGAGCGGCATTCACCGCAAAAGTCCATTAAGAATACGGCGCCCGTCGTTCCTACCGGTGTATGCGTACCTGGACCGGCCGCGACAACGGTGCCCGCGGCTTCATGTCCGGGCGTTACCGACGTTCCCTCAAAGAACTGCGGTCGTTCAGAGCCGCAAAGGGCATTGGCGTGTACCCGGAGCAGGAGTTGACCGGGTCCCGGTTCCGGCACTGTTTTTTCGATGAAAGTGATTTCTTTGTTCCCGACAAAAGAGGGAACCCGGCAGGTTGCGGGAATGGTATTGCTCATTCGTGTAATGAAAGCGTTGAGGGCTAATCGTCATGCTCCAGGCCGGAACTTTCCAGGAGGATTTGCGGCTGCGGACTTGAGAAAATTTGCCGAACAGAGGCCGTAAACGAGCGGACGAAGATCGGCGGTGCCAGACAGAAGCCCCGATTGCTGGAAAACAGGGCGAGGGTTGTCTTGCCTCTGGTGTGTTCCTCCCTGGGTTCGGACGAGGTTTGTAGTCAACCGCGAGCGCCCATCAGGATATGCGCCAGAATGCCGGCCTGTGTCATAGCTTTTCTCTCGGTCAGTTCCGCCACAAGCGTCCCGCCTCTCATCACATAGATGCGGTCGCTCATCCCGATTAGCTCCGGGAGCTCCGAGGAGACCATCAGCACGGCAAGCCCCTGGGCTGCAAGTTCGTCGATCATCTTGTAGATTTCTGATTTGGCATTCACGTCAATGCCGCGCGTCGGCTCATCCAGTAGAAGGAGCCGTGGCTCTGCGGCGCGCCATTTTGCGAAGACCGTCCTCTGCTGGTTCCCTCCGCTCAGGGTCCCCACCGCCTGTTCGACGGACCGGGCGACAATTCGCAGCGTCTGGGCCCATCTGTGCGCGGCCTCGCGCTCTTTCGGTCGGGAGATCGTACCGAACCTGAAGAGCCGAAAAAGCGAGGCGAGAGTGACGTTCTCACGGATCGTCATCGCGGTAATAAGACCCTCGGTCTTGCGGTCCTCGGAAAGGTAGGCCACGCCTGCGCGCACCAGGCGCCGCGGTCCCCAGCCGTTGATTCTCCTCCCGCTATAGACGATACGGCCGGAAAGCAGCCGGCGCGCCCCGAAAATAGTCTTCAGCAGCTCCGTCCGGCCGGAACCGACGAGCCCGCTGATGCCGACGACCTCCCCGCGGCGGACGGTGAGGCTCAACGGAGGGGCCCCGGGGAGCAGCCTGAGGTCCTCCACCGCGAGCAGAACATCGCCGGTCGGTTGGTGGGAGCGCGGATACATGTCGTCGATCCTCCGGCCGACCATCATCTGAATCACTTCATCTTCGCGGAATCCGCGGCTGGGAATCGTTCCAATGGAACGGCCGTCGCGAAGAACTGAAATGCGGTCTCCAACCTGTCGTAATTCCTCGAATCGGTGTGAGATGTACACGATCCCGATCCCCCGTGCTTGCAACGTCTTCATGAGACAAAAGAGCCGGTCGATTTCGTTTTTCGAAAGGCTCGCCGTGGGCTCATCCATGATGAGGATCTTCGACTCATAGGAAAGCGCTTTTGCGATCTCGACGATCTGCTGGTGCGCCGTCGTGAGCCTGCCTAGCGGGATCATAGGATCAAGCTCGAACCCGAGAGAGGAAAGGAGCGCCCGCGCCTGCGCGTATAGCTCCTTTTTGCGCAGGACTCCGCCGCGCGTCGGCTCACGACCGAGATAAATGTTATGGGCAACGTCGAGGTTCGCACAGAGGTTGAGCTCCTGGTGGATGAATGCGATGCCTCTGTCGCGGGCCTCCCGGGCGCTGGCAAAGCTCACAGCGGCGCCCTCCAGGGTGATTGTCCCCTGATCCGGAGGAATGATCCCTCCGAGGATTTTCATTAGCGTGCTCTTGCCCGCTCCGTTTTCGCCCACCAGAACGTGGACTTCCCCCTTTCGCAGATCGAAGGAAACGGAGTCCAGAATCTTCACCTCGGAGTTGCGGATCGGCCTGCCAGAGCTGTCGTAAATGTGCTTCGTGATCCCGTGCATCTCCAGGAGCAGTTTGTTCATCTCTTGCTCCCCCTACGCTGCCCTGCTCCTGATCTTGTCCATGACAATGACGGTTAGAATGATGCCGCCCTGGACGGCGAGATACAAGTGATAGGAGATGTTCATCAAGTTGATGCAGTTCTCGATGACCTTCATTATGAGAACCCCGAAGAGGCTCCCAATTACAGAACCGGTTCCTCCGAACAGGCTCGTTCCTCCCACGATCGCCGCAGTGATGGTCTCAAAGGTAAACGCTCCGCCTCCCATGTTCGGCTGGGCCGCATTGACACGGATGGTCAGAAGGAGACCGGCGAGCGCGGCCAGGCTGCTGCAGAGCACGTAGGTCAGCACGTTTACGCGCGCAGTCGGAAGCCCGCTCAGGAAGGCGGCACGGGGGTTGAAGCCGAAAGCGCTCAGCGCCCGGCCGAACACGGACCTGTGGATGAGAAACCAACCCAGAGCGGTAATCCCGCCGGCGATGAATACCGATGTTGGGAGCCCCAGAAGATCCGTCCGGCCGACTGCGAGGAGCGAAGGGGGCAGGCGCGTTATGACGGTCCCTGCGCTGATGAGTTGGGCTATGCCGTAGAGGATATACCCCGTTCCGAGGGTGGCTATAAACGCGGGAACCTTCATGTACTGGATGACGGCACCGTTGAGGAATCCGACCACGGAACCGAGGAGCACGGTGGCCGCTACGGTGAGGCCGACAGGGAGACCCCAGACCTTTGCCATGAAGCCTGTTGCGGTTGAAGCCAGGCCTACAACGGACCCAACGGAGAGATCAATGCCGCCGGTCATGAGAACCATCGTCATTCCGAGCACAGCGATGGCAGGGATCGCCGACTGCTTGGCGATGATGGCAGCGTTGTCGACGGAAGCGAAGTTGCGGACGAACACCGTTCCCATGAGCGCCAGGAGGATCAGGATGACGGCACTCCCGCTTTTCAAGCTATCCTGCATGATTCTTCTCATGCGGCGACCGTGCGTCTGTAACGAGACAGGCCAGAGGTGAATACAACTAGAATGATGATTGTCCCGACCAGAACGTTCTGGAAAAAGGGATGAACTCCCACGAGGTCCAGCACATTTCGCAGCGAGCCGATGATGAGAGCGCCCGCGACTGCCAGAGCCACACGGCCCTCGCCGCCGGCAAGGCTGACCCCGCCGATCACGCACGCGGCGATCGTGTCCAACTGATAGGGGTCACCTTGGATGGGGTGGACCGTGTCCAGCTGTGCGCTGAGCAGAATGCCCGCAGTGGACGCACAGAACCCCGAAAATGCATAGACGAAAAGTTTCAGTCCGTCGACGTTGATTCCCTCCTGCCGCACGACGGTTTCATTGCCACCGAGGGCATAGATGCGGTTTCCGATCGGAGTGAGCTGGGTAATGAAGATCCCGATCCCCATCATCATGATCATGAGAAGGTCGGAGACCGGGACGCCGAGAACAGATCCATTTCCAATGTACCCGTAGGAGGCGGGGAAACCGCCGATCGAGCGGCCGTTGTTCATGATAAGCGCCAGTCCCTGGCTGACCTGGCCTATAACTAGCGTGGTGATGAAGGGAGGCACGTCCAGCTTCGCAACCATAAGACCGTTGAACAGACCCATCCCGGTTCCCGCGATGATTCCGGTGATGATCGAAATGACGATCGGAACCCCCTGGAGCATCAGCAGCCCGCTCACCATGGGACAGAGTGCTATGAGCCCGGCAATTGACAGGTCGATGCCCAGGACCACGATGACCACGGTCATGCCCACCGCGCAGATGCCGATAATAGAACTCTGGCGAACCACGTTTAGGAGATTGGCCGCAGTGAGGAAATTCGGTATGAGAAGCCCGGCCGCCGCAACGGCCGTCACGCCAAGCAGAGGGAATAGGATTCGGCTTACGCGTCGGGCCATACGCCAGGGTTGTCTCTCCAGGCTGAGGGTCCGGCCTGCACGGCCTCCAGTACCCCGGCACCGGCACCACGCAGTACGAACCCTCGTTTGCCGATCAGAACATCTGCTTTCGCGCTTCGTCCAGGTTGTCTTTGCTGTACATCATGGTCCCGGAGTCAATGATCTTTGGGATGCTGTTCGCTGCGGATTTCTTTTCAATCACTGACACGAGATTCTCCACCGCGAGGCTCCCGATCTTCTGCGGGAACTGTGCCATGGTCCCGTAGATCTGACCCGCGGCAATCAGGTCAACGGCCTTCTGCGAGCCGTCGACGCTGATGATGACGACTCCTTTCCTGTTCGCGTCGGAAAGGGCCTCGAGTATTCCGTCCAGCATGACGTCGGAGGCGCTGAATAACCCTTGCACGTCCTTGTTCGCCTGCAGCATGTTTTCCGTAACCTGCATGGCGACCGAGTTCGTCCAGTCGCCCGGCTGCTCTCCGACGATCGTCACGCCGCTTTCCTCGAGCCCCTTCTTGAATCCGTCCACGCGGTTGTCCCCGGCGACGCTGCCGTTCGCGCCTCGAACGACGAGCACCTTGCCCTTGTTGCCAAGCGCTTGCACCATCTGTTTACCCGCCTGCACGCCGGCGTTGAAATTATCGGTCCCGACGAAGGTGATGTACAGGTCTTCGTGACCCTTCGCCACTGGAGAATCCACAATCACCACGGGAATGCCTGCGTCACGTGCCTTGCCGAGGACAGGAACCACCGCATTGCCGTCCATCGGGTTCAGGACGATGCCGGTTACCTTCTTTGCAATCAGGTCCTCCGCCTGATTCACCTGTGTGGAAACCGCAGTCTGCTCACCCGCCGTGACGAGCAGAAAGGTATAACCCATGGATTCAACCTTTGCCTTCACCGCATCGGCCAGAGCTTTCTGGAAGTCATCGTTCGTGATCGTCTTCAGGCTGAGAGCGATCGTTCCCTTGCTTCCAGAGCTCGCGGCAGCAGTGGACTGTTTTGCGCCCAGAAACGCCGCTCCTGCGAGCAGGGCCAGCGCTAAGACCTTCCAGCGGCTCTTCATCGCACACCTCCTGAAGAGAAATGGTTGAGAATATCCCGGACCAAAGGTGAGGGGAGAGAAATTCGGAGTATGATTTTAATCATTGTCGTTTCTTGGGGGGACGTTTGAAGGACGAGACTTTTCTTTTGGAGAGCCTCTTATAGCTCCATGGCTTATACCTTACAATGAGTATTTGCCGCTAGGATTTTGAGGTATTTTGCCAAAGCAGCAACCCAGCGAAGACCGCAGTTTTGGTACACGCGCTCTTTCGTTCGCGCCATGCGGGAGAGCATCGAATCCAAATCCTTCCAGTAATTTGTCATCCGGAATTTGAGTTTCTTTCTCCAAGGGAAACAATTATCATCCGAAGTCATCGAAGTTTTTCTGCCCTATCCACAAGCGGAATTAAGCGAAGGGTTGATGATCCGAAGCGAAATGAAACGGCCTCCCCAAGTTGCCCTGATCGTCGAGACATCAGTCATCTACGGTCGCCGCATACTAGCGGGCGTCGCACGCTACTTGCGCTCGCACCACCGCTGGTCGGTCTTTATCGAGCAACACGAACTAGGCACTCCTCCCCCAGGGTGGCTAACCTCTGGCCGCTGGGACGGAATACTAAGCCGGCCCACTGATCACGCAACCGCGCGCCTTTTCCGCCGCATGAAGGTCCCAGTCGTGGATCTCAACGATCTGCATGACGATCTCGATTTGCCATGGGTTGGTTCAGACCACCTGCTCATCGGAAGAATGGGAGCGTCCCATCTTCTCGAAAGAGGTTTCCAAAACTTCGCGTTCTGTGGATTTGCAAACGAGCTCTGGTCCAAGCAGCGCTTCAAAGGATTCTGTTCGGTAGTTGGGCAGAAAAATGTCTTCTCACTCTATGAAATCCCTTGGCGTGGCCCGAACATTCCGCGCTGGGATGAGGATATTGAGCAAATTGTGAAATGGCTGACAGCCCTTCCAAAGCCAGTCGCAATAATGGCCTGCAACGATGTACGCGGCCTGCACGTCCTCGACGCTTGCAGCCGAGCTGGCATCCTCGTGCCTGAAGAGGTAGCGGTGCTCGGCGTCGATAACGAAGAAATCATGTGCGAGCTTTGTAGCCCACCACTCTCCAGCGTCGCTCCGAACCCCGAAGGAATTGGTTATGCAGCGGCAGAGTTGCTTGATACCCTCATGGCTGGGAAGGCCCCTCGGCAATCGCGCATTTTCGTCGATCCAATTCGCGTCTTTTCCCGGCGATCAACGGACGTGATGGCTGTCTCCGACTGGGCCGTTGCGAGCGCTGCTCGTTTTATGCGGGAACAAGTCTTTCACGGCTGTCGATTAAGCGACGTGCTGCAAAAGGTTAATATGTCACGCGCTACGCTAGAGAAGCGCTTTCGCAAGCATCTAAATCGATCACCGAAGCAAGAAATGCGGCGTATACAGATCGAGCGGATCAAACAACTCTTGGTAGAGACGAATTTCACGTTGGAGCGTATCGCGGAACTTTCGGGCTTCGAACATCCGGAATACATGAGCGTGTTTTTTAAGCGTGAAACCGGACAAACACCTGGCAGCTATCGAAGCCGATCCGGGGACAGAACACGGCATCGATAGCATCTGCAACACGCGGCCTTACCTACAACGTTATTGTGAGGTGTTATGT